>JAKQEA010000016.1 GCA_029558715.1 Bacteroidota bacterium
GTTCTTCTTATCTAAGGGAAATTGACTCTGTTAAAGCTGCGTATGCTGCCTACTATAAAGCATGGTTGCAAAATGATTCTGCTGCCGTAATGAAAACAGTGGATACTACTGCCGTCATTCTTCCCTCCCCCCAACAGCCCATAAAGGGGATTGATGCCATTAGAAAATTCTGGTTTCCCAATGATGGCTCAAAGTTCAATGTAACAAAATTTGATTACACAATTGATGATTTCAAATTTGATACACACAGCGCCTACATCATGGGTCACTCATCCATGTCCTTTATTTCAGAAAAAGACGGGGTAAAAACAGTGAAAGAAAACCAGCAGCAATACCATACTACTTATTTGCAAAGACAAACAGATGGACGCTGGCTGATAACAAGCAGGGTGTGGAGTCCGGTGAAATAAGTTAAATATTGATAGATGTGCATCCCTGCAAAGCTAAATTAAAAGCTAATTGTATTAAATAACTCAAGGAGCAAATAGTATAAGCGGAATCTTTTTACTTTTTGGATGGTTTAAATTTGATTTCTTATTCAAACGTATGGGAGAAATCAAAATGGGTATAATAAAAACTTTATTTGCAAGTACATGCTGCTTGTTTGCTTCTGTATTAGTAGGTCAGCAGAATAGACCAACTGCCTCCAATAAGTTGTTTGAAATAAAATTGAGCAACACATCCATTTATTACAAATCAATTGGTAAAGGCAAACCCCTCATATTCCTTCATGGATTTTCCGCTGATCATCAGATGATGGAAGCATCAATGGAGCCAATCTTTAAAAACAGCAATGGCTATAGAAGAATTTATATTGATTTTCCGGGAATGGGCCAAAGCCCCGCCAGTGAGAGTATAAAGAATGTGGATGATATGCTGGTTGTAATAAATGAATTTATTGACAGCCTGATTCCGAATCAGCATTTCCTTTTAGCGGGTCAGTCATTTGGGGGATATATTGCCCGTGGTATCTTAAAAACTAAACAGGAATGGGTTGATGGTGTATGCCTGATAGCACCATTAGTAAATCCAAATAAACGGGCTGTTCCTGAAAAAAAAGTGATTGTCAGTAATAAGGCATTGCTTGATACAATTACAAATGCAACTGCAAAAGGCGCTTTCAGCCAGGTGGCCGTAGTACAGGAGCCAGCTATTTATGAGCGGACAAAAACGGAAATAATTGATCCGATTTCACTGGCCAATCAAAAATTCCTGTTGCGATTTACCGGCAAGAATTATGAGTTTTCTTTCAACCCCGATAGTTTGTCAAAGCCCTTTGATAAGCCTTCTTTGATTTTGGCAGGCAGGCAGGATCATATTACCGGGTACTATGACAACTGGAAGTACTTTCAGAACTATACCCGTACAAGCTTTGTAATTCTTGACCGGGCAGGCCATAATCTTCATATTGAGCAAAGCGAATTATTTACCTCCTTGGTAAAAGAGTGGCTGCGCCGGGTATAAGAACAAAATACAAAATAAGTAAAATACGACGCCCCTCACTTTCCTCCCCAAGGCAGTACTGGTATGCTTTTAAGGCAAATAAATTTTTCCGGAAAATTTTATTAAAAAATGTCTCTATTATCTTTTGTGGGTTGTCATTATAGCAAATAAGACAACAATGAAAATTTCTTATCACAAAATCGGGGCTGTAATCTATGGTATTTGGGGGCTTATCCATGTGGCAGGTGGGGCAATGCTGCTTGCAGATGCAACATCAGATACTCCAACAAAAGCTTTAGTAAGTATTGGCTCGGCCTTTCCTGAGTCAGAAATTCCTGCGGTAACCCACCCGGCATCTGCCGGTGTACTTGCCTTTCATTCATTCAATCTTTTATGGATGGGTTTGGTAGTTGCAATTGTTGCTTTTACTATGAACTGGAAAAACAGCAAGCCAGAGTTTTGGTTAAATACTGCAATTATCGGGTTTGCGGACATCGGCCTGATAGTATTTATGCTGGCACCCGGCATTGTAAAATTTGAAGAAGGTATCATCGGCCCTGTTCTCTGGCCTTTAGGAATGTTTTTCTTGCTACTTGGCCTTAGAAAAAAGAAACTGGCACAAAACGCTTAGACATTTACTAATTATAAAAAATAAAAATCATAATTTATGCAAACACAAACTTCAACAGCATCTGCATACACGGATATGTTTAACATGCAGGCAGGAATTTTCAACAATGCATTGGATGGTATTAATGATAAAGACGCTGTAAAACGTCCCAACGAACAAGTCAATCATTTAAACTGGTTATTGGGTCATTTGGCAACCTGCCGGTTGATGTTACTGAACCTGATTGGTGGTAAAGCTGCAGACCCGTACTTCAATATTTATTTCAAAGCTATTTCCGGAGAAACCAAATATCCCACTTTACAGGAAATAAAGGATAATTGGGATTTCGCTACCAAACTACTGATTGAAAAAATTGAATCAATAACAGAAGAGGAAATGGAAACAGAAATTCCGGGCAAGGGTGGCAGACCAAAAGACTTTATTTCCTTTTTCATTTATCATGAAGCTTATCACCTGGGGCAGATTGGTTATGCCCGTAAATTTTTAGGATTGCCGGTACTAAAGTCAAATTAACCCCCAAAGACCTAAAAGCCAAAAAGCATACATTTGATTTCATTTTAAACCAAAAACTTTAGTTATGAAAGATTATATGTTATTCTTTATGCTGGATCAGGAAACCGAAGCATCACCGGAAGAAATTGCAAAAGTGGATTGCATTGCACTTATATCAGAATTTGTAAAAGGTCTGATGGAGCAGGGTAAGGTTAAAAGCTGCCTCGGTTTAGATCCTAATGGTTCTATGTTCGTAGCAAGAAAAGGAAAAGTGATTGACGGTCCGTTTGCCGAAACTAAGGAACTGGTTTTAGGTTTTATTGAAATCCGGGCTGAGGATGATGAGGATGCAAAGAAAATTGCTTCTTCAACACCTACGATACATTACGGGTTTAAAGTTGAATTGCGGCCAATATTCCCGATGCTGGGATTTGAGATAAAATAAAAATGGGGTGGAAATTTGATTAATGTCGCCCTCTTTGGCATTACAAACCAGGTGTCTTTTTTTAAAACTTGTTAATGTTGAATTCTGTCTGCAGTGTGGTGCGTGGAGTATACGATGAGGAAATATTTTACTGCTGATATGCTGTATCAATGATGATAGATATTCGTCAGCCGGGGTGGGTGGGTAGTGTGTTAGCATTTTTAGCTCTTTGCAAGGTTGGCTTTGCGTCGGGTCTTTGTGTGCCTTGCAATGTGCTAAAAATAGCGTGGAGTCGTGTCGGCAAAGTCATGGATGCTTGATTGTTTGCAGGATGCTGAATAGGGTGACACATAACGTATGTATTGTCGAATATACGAACAGTTTTTAGCGGGAGTATCGAAAAATTGTCGGTGTGATTTTCAATAATTTAAGCTGGTTTATGCAAGATTTTCACTGGCAAAAATGAGTTGCGACAATCCAACTTCTTTTTTTATCCTTTTTACAAAAAAACTCCCCAACCAGTGGGGAGTTTGCTATATATGGGGTTAGTAAGTCTGTCTTACAGATCGGTGATGGGCTTATAATGTGGCACCAACGATTTCATGATGCTCCAGCCAATAAGATAGGCCACAGCACATATTGCAAAAATGATAAAATAACCTGACTCAATACCTTCAAAACCCAGGAGTTTCATTTTTGTTTTTGCAGCATGGTCAAACAACATACCCGATCCTTTATTGATAAGGAATGAACCAATGCCACCTGCCATTCCGCCGATACCGGTGATGGTGGCAATTGCCGATTTGGGAAACATATCACCAATAGTAGAGAAGATATTGGCTGACCATGACTGGTGAGCTGCACCTGCAATGCCAATGATGATGACAGGGATCCAGACAGAAATATGCCCTAATGGTTGTGCCAGCAGTGTGAGCAATGGAAAGAATGCAAAGATGAGCATGGCCTTCATTCTTCCGGCATAAGGATTCATGCCTTTTTTCACCACAAAATAAGTGGGTAACCATCCACCGAATATGGACAGCAAAGTGATCAGGTATAAAACAAAAACCTGCGGGGCACTTTGTGTGGAATTCAGGTGATATACAGAACTCAGGTAGGCCGGTGTCCAGAACAGGAAGAACCACCATACTCCATCCGTCATGAATTTTCCGACTGCAAAAGCCCATGTCTGCTTATACCGGAATGCCTGCCCGAAGGATATTTTCTTTGTGTGAATAACCTTTTCCGCACCACTGGCATGATCATCCTGCTGTATATATTCCAGTTCCAGCGTATTGATTTTAGGATGTTCTTCCGGCTTTTTATAAATGAATATCCAGAAACCCATCCATATAAATCCTAATGCACCAATGATGATAAAAGCCATTTCCCAACCATATGCTTTGGCAATAAATGGAATGGAAAGCGGTGCTGCCAGTGCGCCTATGGTGGCTCCGGAATTAAAAATACTGGTTGCAAACCCTCTTGCTTTTTTAGGAAAGAATTCTGCAGTAGCCTTGATGGCAGCAGGAAAGTTTCCTGCCTCACCCAGCGCCAGGATGATCCTGGCAAAAACAAAAAGGGTGACACTGATAGAAGTGACCTTTGCCACATCACTTACGGTGGCGATAGCTTCTTTTGCCCCTTCAAAATCAACCAGCCATTTACCTGTAAGCATACCTGAAGTAGCAATACCGCAAAAGGCATGAAGGCAGGCGCCGATGGACCAGATGAATATAGCCCATAGAAACCCTTTTTTAGTATCCATCCAATCCACAAAACGACCCGCCAATAACATGGATACAGCATAAGCAATAGAAAAAATGGCAGTGATGGTACCATAATCATTATTATCCCAGTGAAATTCAGGGACAATAAAATCTTTCCATGTCAATGAAAGCACCTGCCTGTCAAGGTAATTGATGGTGGTGGCAAAAAATAACATGGAACAAATGACCCACCTGTAGCTGGTCATTTTATTTTTCATATGGCCTTGCTGCATGAAAGAGTATTTAAGGTTTGATACTGCGAATTAGTTCCAGTACCTTTATTGTTTCTGCTTCAATCGTTGCATAATCTTTGGCTTCCATCAGTTTCTTGCTGATGAGTTTGCTGCCCATGCCTACCGCACAAACACCGGCCTTGTACCAGCTTTCGATACTTTCTTTGGTAGTATCCACACCGCCTGTCGGCATAAAGAGCAGTTTTGGAAAGATATCCTTTATTGTGGTCAGAAATTCAGTACCAAGCATGTTTCCCGGAAATAACTTGATGAATTTAATACCTGCATTTTCTGCGGCAATGATCTCGGTGGGTGTCATGCAGCCGGGAGCATAAAAAATATCATTGGCCACGCAATGCGCTGCCACATCCGGAACAAAACCGGGACTGACCAGGAAATCTGCACCGGCTGCCAGGTAATCAGTTGCATGCTGCATATTCTTAATGGTGCCAACACCCAATAATAAGCCGGGCATTTCTGCATTGCGCAATACCACCATCTTTTTAAAATTGCTGAGGGCCGCATCACCACGGTTGGTGTATTCCACTGCTTTGATACCTGCTTTATATATGGCTCTTAATACATCGAGGCTTACTTCTTCGCTTGGATTAAAGTATAAAGGGAGGATTCCCTGTGCAATGATACTGTCTGTTATCTGTTGTGTCTTATTCATTTTGTTTTCTTTTAATTTCCCTGAATAAACTCCCAGGCAAGTCATCAGAGTTTCACTTTGATCACTAATTTTTTTATCTGCCCTTCGCCGATCATCGGTGCATGCACATCTTCCGGAAAGAAGATGGCAAACTGCCCGTTGGTAAGCTGAAAAAAAGTATCAGCATCATCATGATAAAATTGTACATCCTTTTCAGTATTGTATTCACCATTCGGCGTTTTGCATTTCTCTCTCGGTTTCCAGCCAATCGTTTCCACCCCATTGATGCAAAGCTGGATATCAATGTTCTTATTATGACATTCAAATTTTGACAGGCTGGCTTCTTTTGTTTTGCCGGGAGCGTTGCTGAAGATGACTTTCAGTCCTTCCGCAATATCTGATTTACCATCCGGGGCATTAGCCAGGTCTGTTTGCCCGATGTATTCAAATGCTTTTCCAAACAAAGGATGAACGGCGAAATATTTGTGTGCATTCTGAATAGTATCAATGATCATTGCTTTTAGTTTAATGTGTAAGGTTGACGGTTTAATATTGGTTGTTATGAACCTTAAACTATCAGCCTGAAACTGTATTAACGTTGAACACGGCCGCTTCCATCACCTTTCATCAAATCTTTCACTTCACTTAAGGTAGCATGATTCAGATCGCCGGGAATGGTATGCTTCAATGCAGAGGCTGCCACGCCGAACTCTGCTGCTTCATTCATTGGCATGCCGGTTACCAAACCGTAGATGAGGCCACTGGCAAATGAATCACCGCTGCCCACCCTGTCTACAATGCGTACATTGTATTGTTTGGTATGATAAAACTCCTTCCCATCATATACCAGTGCACTCCAGCCATTATCACTGGCACTATGGCTTTCTCTCAATGAAGAAGCAATAAACTTAAATCCGAATTTCTCTTTCATCTGTTTGAATACATCTTTGAAACCATCAAGATTCAGTTCTCCTTTGGTTACATCTGTATGTGCGGCTTTAAAGCCTAATGTAGTATCTGCATCTTCTTCATTGCCGATACATACATCCACATATTGACAAAGTTTTGTCATTACTTCTCTGGCTTTTTCTTTGCTCCACAATTTTTTTCTGTAGTTCAGGTCAATACTGGTGGTGATGCCTTTGGCCTTTGCTGCTTTTAATGCCGCTTCTGTCAGCGCTGCGGCTTTATCGCTCAGGGCCGGGGTGATACCTGTTGTATGAAACCAGGAAGCACCGTCTAATATTTTATCAAAATCAAATTCGCTGGCATCCACATCAGCAATAGAAGCACCGGCACGGTCATACACCACTTGTGAAGCCCGCATGGAAGCACCCGTCTCAAGGAAATAAATTCCTAAACGGTCACCACCCCGGGCAATGAATTGTGTATCCACCCCATAACGGCGGAGGTGATTGATAGCTGACTGACCGATTGGATTGTTGGGTACTTTGGTTACAAATGTTCCGTTCAATCCATAATTACATAATGCAGCAGATACATTGGCTTCACCGCCACCATATGTTATATCAAATGTATCGGCCTGTACAAAACGTTTGAAATCGGGAGTGGATAAACGCAGCATGATCTCTCCCAGTGTTACTACTTTCTTTGACATGATATTGTTATTTAAGCTTTAAATATTATTAATTAAAAGATACATCTTGCTCCTGTAAAGAAGAGAGATGGCCTGTTCTTTTACCGGCTCTCTCTTTTATGCAATTTCATTTTTTACAATAGTTGTTTTTTCATCTAACTGCCAGTTGAAATAATTTTTGGCATTATTAAAACAAATATCCTGGATCACTTTGCCGATCCATTCAATATCGTTGGGTAATTCACCGTTTTCCACTTCTTCGCCAAACATGTTGCACAATAATCTCCTGAAGTACTCATGTCTTGGGAAGGAGAGGAAGCTCCTGCTATCGGTAAGCATGCCCACAAACTTACTGAGCAGTCCCATGTTACTCAGGGCATTGATCTGTTTGGTCATACCATCTTTCTGATCGAGGAACCACCACGCAGAACCCCATTGTACTTTACCGGCTGCAGTACCATCATTAAAGTTGCCGATCATGGTGGCGAACAGTTCGTTGTCAGCAGGATTGAGGTTATAAATAATTGTTTTGGCCAGTGTGTTATTTGTGTCCAAACGATTCAGAAACTTAGCCAGTGCTTTTGCCTGTGAGAAATCGCCAATGCTATCCCAGCCGGTATCCGGGCCGAGTTGTTTCAGCATACGGCTGTTGTTATTTCTTAATGCACCTAAGTGATATTGCTGTACAAAACCTTTTTCATGGTCCCATTCTGCAAACGTCACCAGCATGGCCGATTTGAATTTCCTGTTTTCTTCCAGTGATAAGGCACCGCCAGAACGTATCTTGGCAAAAATGCCGGCGATCTCGGTGGCGGTATAATCTTCTGCATAGATTTCTTCCAGTCCATGGTCGCTTACACTGCACTGATTGCTGACAAAGAAATCATGCCGCTTTTTTAATGCAGCGAGATAATCATTATAGGTACTGATAGAAACATCAGCCGCTTTTTCCAGCCCGGTCAGGTAATTGTTGAAAGTATTTACATCATCCACATTCATGGCCTTATCGGGACGGAAAGCCGGTAATACCTTTGTTGGCCAGTTGTCTTTTTTTATCTGCTGGTGATACTGCAGGTTATCAACCGGGTCATCCGTAGTGCAAATGAGTTTTACATTCATTTTTTCCAGCAGGCCTCTTACACTGTATGCTTTTGTTTGCAGCAAGGCGGAAGTTTCATCATACACTTTCTTTGCGGTATCCGCATTCAGGATATCAGTGATGCCGAAATATCTTTGCAGTTCCAGGTGTGTCCAGTGATAGAGCGGATTCCTTAAAGTATAGGGAACGGTGGCTGCCCAGGCCCTGAATTTTTCCCAATCTGTTTTATCACCGGTTATATATGCTTCTTCCACGCCGTTGGTACGCATAGCTCTCCATTTGTAATGGTCGCCATTCAGCCACACCCGGGTGATGTTCTCAAAGTTTTTATCTTCCGCTACTTCATTTGGCGGCAGGTGATTGTGGTAATCTATGATGGGCATGTCTTTAGCATACTCATGATACAGTCGTTGAGCTGTTTTATTAGACAGCAGAAAATGTTCGTCCAAAAACTTTTTCATCTTTCAAAATTTATAATGATACACCTCTTTTCCACGGAATAAAATCATCCTGGTTGAGCAAAACCGCTTTTGGTATCACTTCACCGCTGGCTGCTTTGATACAGTATTCTAAAATATCTTCACCCATTTGCTGAATGGTCTTATCACCTTCTATCACCGGTCCGCAGTCAATATCTATAATATCATTCATTCTTTTAGTGAGATTGCTGTTGGTTGATACTTTGATGGTAGGACAAACAGGATTACCAGTTGGTGTTCCCAAACCGGTGGTGAATAAGATCAAAGTAGCACCACTGGCTGCTTTACCTGTAGTAGCTTCCACATCATTGCCGGGAGTGCAAACTAAACTTAGGCCCGGCTTTGTAGCAGGTTCTGTATAATCTAATACATCCACCACAGGTGAAGTACCACCTTTCTTTGCCGCACCGGCACTTTTTATCGCATCGGTGATCAACCCGTCTTTAATATTTCCGGGGGATGGGTTCATGGAAAAGCTGGAGCCTGCATTAGTAACGATCTCATCATAGCTTTTCATCAGCTTCATAAATTTACGGGCCGTTGCTTCGTTTACAGAACGATCAACGAGTTCCTGTTCCACTCCGCATAACTCAGGAAATTCTGCCAAGAGAACTTTACCTCCCAGTGCCACCACAAGATCCGAGCAATACCCGACAGAAGGATTGGCTGAAATACCGCTAAAGCCGTCACTGCCGCCGCATTTTACACCAATGCATAGTTTATCCAATGCAGCTGGTTTTCTTTCCAGTTTATTTATTTCGATCAGCCCTTCAAATGTTTTTCTTATTGCATCGGCGATCAGTTGCTCTTCGCTTTGTGATTGCTGTTGTTCAAAAATGAACAATGGTTTATCAAAATTGGGATTATGTACTTTCAGGTCATTCAGGAAGTCCTGTGTCTGTAAGTTTTGACAACCCAGGCTTAATACGGTTACGCCGCCCACATTCGGATGATCTGCATAAGCAGCTAACAATTTGCTGAGTATGGCTGCATCCTGCCGTATGCCGCCACATCCGCCCTGGTGATTGAGAAATTTTATTCCATCCACATTCTTAAATGGACGGTGATGACCGTTGGAAGAAGGGGAGAGGTTGATGCTGTCCAACTGTTCTCCTTTCTTGTATGCATCCAGTAAATGGTGGGTGTATTGTTTGTACTTGTCTGTCACCGCATAGCCCAGCTCATTATGCATAGCTTCCCGGATAACGTCTAAATTTCTATTTTCACAAAATACGGTGGGAATAAACAACCAGTAATTGGCGGTGCCCACTCTTCCGTCTGTTCTGTGAAAGCCATTGAAGGTTCTTCCTTTGAATTTGGAAACATCCGGTGGCTGCCATTCAAACTTCACATTCCTGTAATTATAAGGTTCAGCAGCATGTTTGATGTTCTCCGTTGACATGCGGCTTCCTTTTACAATATCTTTCTGTGTTTTTCCAACTAATACACCATACATTATCACTTCATCGCCAGCCTTCATATCCTGCATAAAGAATTTATGCTTGGCGGGGATATCTTCCTGCAGCAGGTAGTCAACACCCTCAAAAGAGATTGTTTCTCCTTTTGAAAGATTGGTTAATGCCACAATTACATTATCCTTTGGGTGTACTTTTAGAACTTTGTGCTTCACGCCGTAACTTTTTTGTTTTCAAGTTGCTCAACAGTAGCCAGCACCCCGTTATTTATCATATCCTGGATTTGTTCCTGCACTGCCTGCATAAATCCGGGTAATTTGGTCAGATCAATCTCCCATAGTTCTTCATGGGCCATTATTTCAGTAACTGCTTTAGTCGCATTGCTATTATTCCATACTTTGTAAAAATACTCTGCTGAGTCATCTTTTATTTCATATTCTATACCATTTCTTTCGCCGTAATATTTAGTGCCGGTCTTTTTGGTCACTTTCATATACAACAGGTAAGCAGCAAAGCCGGTGGCCATATGCATGGGCACAGTACTGTTTAACTCGTAATGTCTTTGCAACAGCGGCATATTCCGCATCTTCATTTTAGAAGTGTATTGAACGGTAATGCTTTGCCACTGGTGATCAATAAAGGGATTGCAGAAACGTTCGAATGTGCTGTTGGCGAAATCAGTTTTTACTTTTTCGTCTATGGTAAAAGGAATAGCCGGGGCTATTTCATGATGCATGAGTTCTTTGGTAAAAGTACCGTAAACGGGATGCAGGACTGCTTCACGGGTAATATTAAAACCGCATAGAAAGGCAGTACCACAATTGAATGTATGTGTACCGTTCAGTAACCTCAGCTTTAGTTCTTTGAACAGGGTAATATCAGGGGCAATGACAACTGCTTTATCCACTTTGCCAAATGACAATACTTCTTTTACTCTTTCATCACCTTCAATGGCCCAGAGCCGGAATACTTCGCTCATGGTCATCAATTCATCCTGGTAGCCCAAAGAAGTTTCGATCTTCTTAGTTTCTTCTGCATTGGGTTTGCCGGGAACAATACGATCAACCAGCGAATTACAAAACGTATTATGATTCTCCAGCCACTCTATGAATTTGAAATCAAGATTATTAATATGGGCCAGTTCCAGAACAATGCTCTCCAGTTTTGAACCATTATCGGTGATCAGTTCTGTAGGTACGATCACCATTCCGCTTTCTTTGCTTCCGTTAAATGCTTTAAAACGTTCCAGTAAAAAGGCGAGTAATTTACCGGGGAAAGAAACAGGAGGTTCTGCTGTTATATCATCCTGCACTAATTGTATTCCTACCTCCGTGGTATTGGAGAAAATAATTTTCATCTCCGGGTTATGAGCACATTCCAGTATTCTTTTCCAATCAGTCCTGGCGCCAAGCACCCTGCTGATAGATGCATTGATTATGTTCTCTTCAACTGTTGTTCCGTTTTCCACACCACGGACACAAACCGTATACAAACCGTCCTGTTTATCAAAAGCGCTGCTGTCGCTGTCAGTTGATTTCACCACAACAATTCTCCCGTTGAAAAGGCCCTGTTTGTTGGCTTTATCAATAAAGTAATCCGGTAAGGCCCTTAACAGCACACCGGTACCAAACTGCAATACTTTTTCAGGCAGTTCAAATATTTTTTCATCCGGGATCTCTAATCCTGGTTTTGCTGCAATCTGCCGGATGGCATTTTTTGATAATTGCATAGTTAGTTTTTTTCGGGGCTCCAGCGATTGCCAAATACCCAGTTAATGGTTATGTCACCTGCCTGCACCCCGGCCGGAAGATTATTGCTGTACCATTTGAAATCATTTCCTCCTTCCCGGTGACAGTTGTAATAGTATATTCTTTCACCCCAGTTTATTATGTTGTTGGTGGGAACACGGTAAATAGGAGTATCCTTCATGTTTTTTGCAAAGGCACAATTGATAAGATAAAATTGTGCTTCCCGGTGGTAACGGCCGAGCATAAAATTATCGTACCCGCTGAACCTGCAATTTACCAGCACTGTTTTTGAATCAATATGGCCGGAACCATCATGCCAGATAGCAGCCGGTCCTGTATGGGTTATAAATTCACAGTTCTCTGCCCATGCCCATCCACGGGGGCAATAAAAGTCAACACCACCTTCCATGATACAGTCTTTAAAATACCACATGCCGTTCATGGTTTCCCATGGACTCACTGTATCACCGCCAAAAGAACGGAAACGGCAGTTCACTGCTTTTAACCTGGTGGCCATGTTCATGGTACGCAGCGCCATCTGGTGACCATCCTTTCTTAATTTTTTTTCTTTATTTTTTGAAGTATCTGAAGCACACCAAATCGTTCTTTCTTTAAAATCAAAACCGTAGTTGTTGGTAATCGTCAGATTCTTTAAGGTGATATCATTGGCTCCGACATTCATGGTAGCAACACCCCAGTCATCTGTATGGCTGCAACGCCACTCATCCCTTGCAATAGAAGCGATGATGACCGTTTTCTCCCTGCCCTCTCCTTCAAAAATGATATTGGCTTTTTCGATATAGATTTTTTCAGCGTAGGTTCCTTTCTTTATATAAATCGTTCTTGGGGTAGCGGATGAATCAGGCAGACTGTTAATGGCACCCTGTACTGTTTTATAATCACCGCTGCCATCTGCAGCCACTATAATTTTTTTTGCAGGCGAAGAGAGTTGTGCTACTGCACAGGCTTGTAATAACAGCAGTGTTGCAATCAAACAGATACTTGTATTTGATCTTACTCTCATTTGGCTTGTTTTAACAACCATTGCACCCATTCTTCTGCTGCTTTGTAATTCTGAAAATCAGCAGGCAGCTTTCTTCCGTCAAGGTATTCATTGTATATCCACGGGTCGCCAATGGCAAATACTGTTCCTTTGCCATACTTTTTGGCAGTCATTACATTATCATTTCCGTTCTTAATTATCATTACGGCAGGTGTACTTACTTCCAGGCTGCTGTACTCCTTTATATACATTTTCCAGTTAGATGAGAAAATGGGATTGTTTATACCGGCCATCACAACACCCTGTTCAAACTGGTCGTTCTGCACCCGGTTCTTACTGTCTTCATTAAACTGAATTCCAAATTTTCGGGCCAGCAGGTTGAAGTTTTTAAATTCTGCATTGCCTGCATCATTACTGAGGAGTACTAATACACCACCTTCTTTTACCCAGTTGCTGATAGTAATTGCATCCTTTCCATTCAGGAAGCGGGGTGTTTCCGTTTCTTTGTATGTATCCGGGTCCACCATGATATAAATAGAAGCCCCCTTCAGTGTAGCACTGGTCGGTAATTTCTCCAGTGATCTTGTTTTCGCACCATACTTCGTAAAAATATCGCCCAGCATGGCGTAGCCACTGTTGGTTTTATCTTCCCATGTATAATGCCAGCGGATGGGTGTGCCGGTAATGTCTTTTTTCCACTCGTTGTTAAAATAATAATCGAGTAAAACAGTTTTTCCCCAGGCGATATTTTGCGTTTCGTTCAGTTCCATTTCAGCAGCACATTTAATGAATGCACCCATTCCCTTGGGGTCATTCACTATCACCGGCTCACTCATATAATAAGCAAAACTGCCATCACGGTAAGGCTTACCACCGAGACCAGACACAGCAACAGTTCCTTTCAGGTTTACCTTGCCGTTAGCATCTGTTTCAATAAATTCTTTTATGATACCACGGTATGCCTGTTTGGCATGATCCAGATAAGCACCGGGTAGATAACCCTTCCTGGCGCCTTTGGCAAAAGTATATGCAAGCATACAAGAGGCAGATGCTTCTGCATAGTTCCCGGGTTCATTGGGCATGTTGGGAACGTCATACCACAATCCCGTTTTATTATCCTGCACTTTTCTGACAGCAATAGCAAATCGATGAAGAATGGCGATCAGTTCAGCTCTTTTTGGATGATTGGCCGGGAAATGATCAAGCACATCTATCAATGCCATCCCATACCAGCCCAAACTTCTTCCCCAGAAATTGGGTGATTGCCCCGTTGTTTTATCAGCCCATTGCTGTGCTTTACTTTCATCCCACCCATGATATAACAGCCCTGTTTTTTTATCATACGCATGTTTCTCCATCAGGATAAATTGCCTGGCTATGTCATTGAAAGCCGAGTCTTCATGGAAAAGTTTGGCATACTCAGCGTAAAAGGGCTGACCCATGTACAGGCCATCCAGCCACATCTGGTACGGGTATATTTTTTTATGCCAGAATCCACCTTCGGAAGTGCGGGGATGTGTTCTTAATTGATTGCGCAACAGGTCAGCCGCTTTCTTATATTTTTCTTTGCCGGTAACCTGGAACAGAAACAATAATAATTTTCCATTGTTGATATGGTCAATATTATACTCATCAGGCCTGTATCCTTTAATGCTTCCATCAGGAAGAATATAGAGATCCATGCTTTTCTGGATATAGTTGAACCACTTTCCATCACCGGTAGCAGCCCATACAGCACGGATACCTTTGAGTATCACTCCCTGGTCGTATCTCCATTTGGCAGCTTTATCTCCTGCGAGGATAAATGAATCAGGCCACAGCTTCATCGCTGTTTCCGAGATTCGTTCACTCCATTTTTCATTTGGAGAAGGAGAGGAACTCACAGAAAAAACAGTGCTTTTTTCTGAAGCGCCCAGTTCGTACTTTATTTTTTCCTTCGCTTTGGATGCATCGGTATTTTTTATGCTGATCGTATTGCTTCTTTCTCCGTTGATACGGAATAGCAGATCTGCATTTTCTTTATAAGTGATGTTATCAAAAACCAGTTTATCGCTTTGTACTATATCGATCACCGGGTTCGTTTCTCCGCTGATGATCCTGATGTTCCTGAATGTAACACCGGTAGCTTCCTGCACATCAATTCCCTTATGAGCCTGCAGCAGCATATTCTCCAGTACAATATCTTTTACATGCATTTCCGGAAGGCCTCTTACAAAAATTCCTTTCTCTGCACCATTACAGTACACATTACTGATGTAAAAGTTTTTAAAAACAGGAGTGGTTTCATCCACCGGTTTGAATTCTACTTTAGGTAATTCTCTTTTTTCGCCTGCCAGCGGAATGGGATCTTTTGCTGCATAATACATGTCGAAAAGGATCGCTTCACCCGGAATATCTTTCATGTAAATGTCTTTGATGAAAATATTCTCCACCACACCACCACGGCCTCTTGTGGTTTTAAAACGAAGACCTATATCTGTACCAATGAATGAGCAATTGCTTACATGAATATTCCTGGCGCCTCCACTCATTTCACTGCCAATAACAAAACCGCCATGTGATGCATATACTGTACATCCCCGGATAACGACATTCTCGGTGGGCATTCCTCTTTTTCTTCCCTCTGCATCACGGCCGCTTTTCATACATAGGGCGTCATCTCCCACATCGAAGATTGAATTTTCAATCAACACATTTTTACAACTCTCCACATCTATACCGTCGCCATTCTGTGCATACCAGGGATTTTTTACTGAAATATTACGGACCGTTATGTGTTCACTCATTAATGAATGCAAACACCAGGCAGCTGAATTCTGAAACGTAACACCTTCGAGCAAGATATATTTACAGTTGGTAATTAGCAATAAGTTGGGCCGGAGAAAATCTTTGATAGTTTCATAGAAGGCAGCGTCTTTATCTGGTGAAATAGCACCGGGGTTGGATAATTTTGAACCTTTCAGTGTTTTCTCTGTGGGGTACCATGTTTTCTTATCATCACTGAGCACACCACCGCTTGACACTAATTTTTTCCATTGCGTTTCATTCAGTTTATCTTTTTTCACCATCCTCCATGCATCTCCGTTGCCGTCAATAATACCTTTGCCGGTGATGGCAATATTATTTGCATCAGTTGCCGAAATAGGAGATTGGTTCCGCATCTGTGGTAATCCTTCCCAGTTGGCTGCTACCAGCGGGTATTCATTAAAATCTTTAGTGAACAATAATGTTGCCCCTGTTGCCAGGTGAAGATTGATATTACTTTTTAAAACGATCGGACCTGTTAACCACAAACCAGCCGGTACTAACACCACGCCGCCACCTTTTTTAGCCTGCGCATCAATAGCTGCACTGATACTTTTTGTATTGAGTGTATGTCCATCCGGAACAGCACCAAATTGCACAATGTTTGTGCTGTCTTTTTTAAATTTTGGAGTAATAATTACGGGCAATTTTCCCTGTTGGGCAAAAGTGCATATGCCTATTGCAAGGGAGCTAAGTATGATTAATAATTTCTTCATCAGGCAAACATGCTTTTAACAGCGGTTTCGTTATACAAGTCTAACCAGATATTGTCTGTTAATCAACGAATTGCAGTCCTTTATTTACGCAATCGTTACCGGGAACGGTATCGGTTTTCAGGAGGGATTTTGCAGGTAATTATTAAGCCATTTTCACTGCCTGGCGGGCCAGTAATTTCCATTTTCCGGCCTGCTTTTGCCAGACCAGCAGTATTCTCAGGTGAACTTCTCCTGGTTTACCAGCATCATTGGTTTTTGCTTTCAGGATGTGACGGACAATGGCTGTTTTTCCACTTACTCTGATTGTTTGTTCACTGAGTTCAATTGTAACAAAATCAGATTTACCACTCACTATCTTTTCTACAAAATCTTTTTTATCATCAATATGCCCGCCGCTATGACCATAGCTTAATTCTTCAGCTACTAATTTTTCCAGTTCAGTTTTATTCGCATCGATCATCGCCATCCGTAGTTCTTCCACTGCAGCCGCAACAGCTTTTTCATGCCTGCCTGCCTGATAGGCAGATTTACTTTGCGCAGCAGTAACTGACACAATAAAGAATAGCAGGGCAGATATGATGAGCTTCTTCATAATTAAAATCGTTTAGGCATTGGTACAAGGTCAGTCAGTTCTGTGATCTTCACCGGTCTTTTTAATTCAATACTTTTCCTGGCAGCTATCCCGATAAGGATTGACATGGCGCCTTCTCTGGTTCCGGCCATTACATTATGCGGGTTATCATTTTTATCAACAAAGATCCTGCGCTGCATTCTTATATCGCCACCACCATGGCCACCTTTTATTTTCGGGGTAGTAAATATTTCATAGTTCTTTTTGAAATTATCCATCACCATAATTTCCCTGAATTCTCCCGGTATGGCATCATCGGCATTACTCATTTCCATGGCGTGACGATTGGCCTGGTCATCCGCTGTTTTTTGTAAGTAAGGAATATCTTCCCATGTTTCTATTCTGCCATTAATACCGTTAAAGGCGATCTGCCATCCTTCGTAAGGAGAATAAGTAGTTAG
>JAKQEA010000150.1 GCA_029558715.1 Bacteroidota bacterium
AAGTATGCCGCCTGAGTTTCCGGATTTTAATTTTGCACCTCTAATAGATTATAATGACAGTTGATCAGATTACATATCTTGTTTTTGGAATTGTATTGGTATTTGCTTTGGTGTTTGACCTTGGTCTTTTGAGTAAAAAAGGACAGAAGGTCACTATTCGCCAGGCTTTGTATCAAACGTTTTTTTGGGTGGGCCTGGCACTGGCTTTTTTTGTTTTTGTCTGGATTGAGAAAGGACAAGGGCTGGCATTGGAGTATCTCAGCGCTTACCTGATGGAATGGAGCCTGAGTATTGACAATATTTTTGTATTCATCCTTATTTTTTCTGCTTTTTCTGTTAAAGAAAAAAATTATGGCAGGGTGTTACTGATTGGTATCCTGATGGCCATTGTATTCAGAGTAATTTTTATTACGGTTGGTGTTGCATTAGTAGAAAGATTTCATTGGATACTTTATGTTTTCGGAGTTTTTCTTGTGTACACGGGGTACAAGATGTTTACCGCTAATGAGGACGAGGAATTTGATCCGCAGAAAAGTAAAGTATACTTATTCATGAAAAGATTTTTGCCATTGGCTCCGCATGACGGCAATGGTAAATTCATGATTAAGGAAAATGGTAAACCTGTTTACACTACTTTATTTGTAGTGGTAATAATGCTTGCCGCAATTGACCTGGTATTTGCACTGGACTCTATCCCGGCAGTAATGGGTATTTCAAGAGACCGGCTGGTTATCTATACTTCCAATATTTTTGCTGTCTTGGGTTTGCGATCATTATTCTTCTTACTCCGTGGGGCAGTCAGTAAGTTTGATTACCTCCAGCAGGGTATTGCTATCGTATTGGTATTTATAGGAATTAAAATGCTTGGTGAACACTGGATCAACCAATGGATAAGTAAACAAATACAGGTATTTATCTCATTAGGCGTTATTTTGGTATGTATTACAGGCTCTATATTCTATTCTATATTTATAAATAAGAAAGGGGAACCTGCAGATATTACTGATGAAAGTGTTTCCTGATCTATTGGTAAAACCTTGCACTATTCAGTAAACGATATTGCCCGTATCATCCAGGCGGATACCATTGTCAGAAATGATAACCCGATAGAGCACCTTTTATTGGATAGCCGTAAGGTTTTTTCACCTGCAACTTCTTTGTTTTTTGCTTTAATCGGTTTCCGCCGTAATGGGCATGATTTTATACTGGAGTTATACAAAAAGGGAGTCCGAAGCTTTGTCGTGAGCGAAAAGATAAATGGAGAATTTTACCCCGATGCAAATATTCTGAAAGTAAAAGATACATTATTGGCATTACAACAGCTTGCTTCTTATCACCGTAGTCAGTTTAGTATACCAGTGATCGGGATAACAGGCAGCAATGGGAAAACAATTGTAAAGGAATGGTTGTACCAGTTATTGCATCCTGAGTATAACATAGTCAGAAGCCCCAAAAGCTATAATTCACAAATCGGCGTGCCGCTCAGTGTGTGGCAGATGAATAAGCATCATACACTGGCAATTTTTGAGGCAGGCATTTCAAAGCCGGGAGAGATGGATAAATTGGAGCGAATAATCAGGCCCACCATTGGCATATTTACCAATATTGGTGAAGCACATAGTGAGGGGTTTGAGTCAAAAGAGCAAAAGGAGGCCGAAAAAAGAATATTGTTCAGGCATTCAAAACAACCGGAACCTGTACGGCAGGTGGAGTTAATAAAAAAAGAAGCAACGACTGTAATCACAGCTATATATCCGGCATGGCAGAATAAGAAAATCCACCTGGAGATTCCATTTACTGATGACGCTTCCCTGCAAAATGCTATTACCTGCTGGGAGGTATTACTCATGCTCGGTTATAAAGAGGATATAATCAACGACAGGATGAAGCAGCTGGTGCCGGTGGATATGCGCCTGGAAATGAAGAAAGGGATTAATCATTGCCTGGTTATTAATGATAGCTATAGTGCGGACATCAGCTCACTTGAAATTGCACTTACCTTTCTTGAACAGCAAAGCATCGGTATGAAGAGAACAGTCATTCTTTCTGATTTTCTGCAAAGTGCTGTTCCGGATGATCAATTGTATACACAGGTTGCAGAAAGCCTGAAAAAGCATCGTGTCAGCAGGTTGATTGGAATAGGGGAGCGGATATCAAAATCACTGCGCCATCTTATTGCTGGCAGCGAAAATGGATTAACTGCAGAATTTTTTTCTTCAACAGCTGAATTTTTGCAACAATTCAGGTCTTCTCTTTTTAAAGAAGAAGCTATTTTGGTAAAAGGAGCAAGAGTGTTTGCCTTTGAACAAATAGCGCAGTTGCTCGAGCAAAAAGTACATCAGACAGTATTGGAAATTAATCTGAATGCCATTGCCCATAATTTAAAGGAATATCAACGCATATTGAAACCATCGACCAAAATTATGGCAATGGTAAAAGCTTTTGCGTATGGAAGTGGCGGAGCTGAAATTGCAGGAATTCTGCAATACCATAAAATAGATTACCTGGGTGTTGCTTATGCAGATGAAGGGGTGGACCTGCGAAATGCAGGAATTGGTTTGCCGATAATGGTTATGAATCCTGAGGAAAATGCCTTTGATGCGATTGTTGAAAATAATCTGGAACCAGAGCTTTATTCGTTTGAAATACTACAATCATTTGATTCTTTTTTACAAAAAGAAGGATTGCAACAGTATCCTGTTCATATTGAAGTGGAAACAGGGATGAACAGATTGGGGTTTGCCATTGGCGAAATAGAAAAACTTAGTGATTACCTTGTATCAACTTTATCTTTCAGAATTCAATCAGTTTTTTCACACCTCGCTGCCAGCGAGGAAGCGATTCAGGATGACTTCACATGGCAGCAGTTCAGGTTACTGGAAAATGCCTCAAATCATTTACAGGAGAAATTGGGCTATTCTTTCATCCGGCATATTGCTAATTCTGCAGCAGCTACCCGGCATCCTGAATTGCAGCTTGAAATGGTAAGATTAGGTATTGGCCTTTATGGTGTGAATAGCACTGCTGCTGATAATTTGAACCTTCAAACAGTAACGACTTTAAAATCAACTATTGCCCAACTGAAGGAATTGAAAGCGGGAGAGTCGGTTAGTTACAATCGTAAAGGAATTGTACGAAGAGATTCTCTGATTGCAACAATCAGGTTAGGGTATGCAGATGGCTATCCCCGCCGGCTTGGAAATGGATTAGGGAAGGTTTGGATAAATGGTCAACTGGCACCTGTTATCGGTACTGTTTGTATGGATATGTTTATGGTGGATGTTACAGGAATTGAAAATGTTCGGGAAGGAGATGAAGTGATTGTATTTGGTAACCAGTTGCCCGTACAACAGTTGGCACAATGGGCTGAAACGATTCCGTATGAAATACTGACAGGCATCTCACAACGGGTGAAGAGGGTTTATTTTGAAGAGTGAAAAACCCAATGTGCCCGCAAATCAATAGATCGGGCATTCGGATTCTGGCCTGATTTTTAAGACTCTTTTAGCCTGTCGTCGTACAGCTTTATTCATATATTTGCCCCTTAAAACCGCATCATTGAAACTAAGAACTGTTGTTTTTCTTATTGCCGTTATCATTATTATTGACCAGGCATTGAAAATATGGATCAAGACCAGCCACCCTACCGGCGAAGTTGTAAGGGTATTGGGTTTTGATTGGTTCAGGCTTCATTTTATTGAAAACCCTGGAATGGCCTGGGGGTGGAAATTTGGTAACGAAACAGGGAAGATGATACTGACTCTGTTCCGCCTAGCTGCGGTGATCTTTGGCACATGGTATCTGGGCCGGATTGTAAAACAACAATACAGTCGTGGGTTTATAATTTGTGCCGGGTTAATCTATGCGGGAGCATTAGGTAATCTTATCGATAGTATGTTTTATGGGATGATCTTCGACAAAGGGCTGCATTATGATGCAGCAATTAATGACTATATACCTTATGCCGGCATTGCACAATTTTCGGCAAATGGGTATTCATCTTTTTTACATGGCAGTGTGGTGGACATGCTGTACTTCCCGATGATAAAATCGAGTTTTCCTTCCTGGCTGCCCTTTATCGGGGGTGATGAATTTGAATTCTTCAGTCCCATTTTCAATGTAGCAGACGCCTCTATCTCTATTGGTGTTATTACATTATTGCTATTTCAAAAGCGATTCTTCAAAAAGCATCACCCCGTTGCACCTGTTTCAACCGTTGAAACAAATACAGAGATAAGTGATAAAGTGCAGGTATTATAAGCTCAGTTATTTATCTTGTCTTCAATACTCTTTTTTGAATTACCCTTCCACCTGATTGCACCCGCAGGAAGTAAATACCTGAAGCAAGCTGGCTTGTATTTTCCAAACTTAAACGGGTAATTCCGGAAGAGATATCAAACATCTTTCTTCTTACTGCTTTTCCTGACACGTCAATCAATTCAGCCTCTGCTTTTCCGGCCTGTTCAGCTGATACTTCAAATAATAATTCATTACTGAAAGGATTGATCACTGAAACAAAGCTGAAGGGCTCATTTGATACAGCAAGTTGTATTGTTCTGGAATAAGTTGATTGGCCCGGAGTATTCCTCATTCTTATCCGGTAGTAAGCTTTACCTGTAAGACGTGATGGATCTGTATAAGAATAATGACTTTGTTCTGATACATAGTCGTTATAACTATTGACAGAGCCAATCAATGAGAAATTAACCCCATCGGTACTTCTTTCAACATCGAAGATCAGGGGCTCTGTTTCACCGGTAGTTGTCCATCTTAGCTGGGCATATTCATTATCTAACTGTCCATTGAATGCTATAAGCTCGGCTGCCAGCGGAATACCACAAAAGATAACCTGTAACGTAATAATATTTCCCTGATCTGTAAAATTGCAATTGGGGTCAGTCAGGTTGGAAATTGTAGTTGCCACTACCAGCCTGTACCTGTTACCGTTATTGATCATTAGTGTTTGTGCAGGCGTTAATGTATAAGAGGTAACATACTCCCATTCAGTTCCGTTCCAGAATGGAGCAGCCGGACCAGCAGGGGCAGTTACATCATTCCAGGTAACACCGCCATCTGTACTGCGTTGCCATTTATAATAGGTGTAGTTATTAAAGTAGGAACGTACAGTATCATAAATAGTGATCACATTGCCTTCACAAACAGAGGGGCTTAATGAGGGAGAATATTTCATGTTGGGTGAACAGGTGGAAACTGAAATATCATCCAGGGCCCAGTCATTACCACCACCTCCGGGAGCATTGTTAAAGAACTTAAGTGTAAAACTGGTTTGAGCAGGGCCTGTTAAAAAAGTAAAACCCTTCTTTACCCACTGTCCATTGTATATAAGATTGCCAGAAGTATAATAGTCTATCCCATCTATTTCAAATGTCAGGTTGGGCGCTACTCCAGATGAGTCGCCGGCACCAGTTGGAATATAGTAGGGAGGGCCAGATGCATTAGTGGCACCTTTACCATTCGAATCGCAACCACATTTCGAACAAATGTTGCGCATCCAGCAGGAAATTTCATAGTATGTATTGGGACATAATCCAGATATTGTTTGCTGAAAGGCAGAGTCAATACGATAGGCTGCGTTAATAACAAGCATATAGCCTGCATTGGGGTTGGTTACTGTATCAGCTGCAGGATTTCCAAGTATTGGGTTTGAAGCACCAGTGTGATCTCCTATTATATCCCATACAGAAAACACCCGGTGTGTAGTCAGGGGGCCGGCACCATCCGGATCCGGATCTGGTTTAGGCCAGGTATCAACAAATGAGTATCCATTGCGGGCTGATGTATTATTGGCAATACCGTAGCTATAGTCGTTGGGATCACCATTAGTAAAGTGTTTATATGTGTACCCCGGAGGTACATTGGCAGAAGTTCCCCGGTTTCTTGGTTGTCCGCTGCCAAATGAGCCATTAAATTCTGTTCCGATAGCATTAGTACCAATTGTGTTAGAACAAATACCATAGTTAGGATAAACCCTCAATGTGTTGGCAGGAAATGTAAATGTTTGTACAGCGGCAGCGCCTAATTTATAAGTCATATTACCGCCGCCGGTGCTGATATTGCTGCCTGTTGCTGCTGTAACTCTTACCCGGAACGAAGCCACCATGATACAACTGCTTCCATAAAAGGAAGGTTTATGTGTATTGGCTACCCTTCCCCTGCGAAATGCTGTAGCAGGAGCTGCACCCGTTCTATAACCAAGATTAATAGTAATAGCTGTACCAACAATCCTTCCCGGGTCATCATTGGAAGCATCCGTAAATTGTTTATAGATCTTTCCTTCGTTGGTAAGCACCCTTACAGTACCGGGAATATAGGTTGTTCCCGCAGGAACCACATCCTGGTAACGGCAGCTATCATACGTACCTGAACGAACAACTAAAGATGCTCTTATTTCAAGAGTATCACCAGTTTCTACAGTACCTCCATTCAGACCTTTTGTTACATTAATATAACTTTTACCAAAGTCAATGTTTTGTGACCAGGTGGTCCCTATTCCTCCTATAAACAATAGAGGAAGAAGAAAAAAATGAGGTGAGTAAATAGTACGGAGTATAGTTTTTTTCATAGACCGGATTTTCAGGGTTCACAGCTCTGACTCGTGGCTATAAAAATAGATTAATGGGTATCCCCCGGCAATAGTACATATTCCTGACTTTTTGCTGATTTTACGGTCCTTACAATCTGTAGAAATTCCTATTGGCAGCCGCCTTAATTTGAGTTATTTTTACTTTATAAATCCATTTTCATGAGAAGACCGCTACCCCTTCTGCTTAGTCTGCTGCTTTTTCTTATTCAATACAATAAAACAACTGCACAGGTAATTGATTCAACCACTATCCTCTTCAACATGGATACAGTTGCAAAAAACCTGGGTTATCCATGGGAGATCACATATGGGAAAGATGACTCACTATGGATTACCGAGGCCCGGGGGTACAGAGTGGTAAGAGTAAGCCCCAACAGAACCGAAGCACAAAAAAATATTCCTGCCCAGCAAGTACTTAGAATTCCGTTAGGGGGATCACTGGTAACGTTTTCCCGCTCGATTGGTACCTGGCCACAGGGAGGGATGCAGGGATTAGTTCATCACCCAGAATTTATGACGGACCCTAATAAGAGATGGGTTTATCTTGCCTATGTATACACAGGAACATGTCCTGGAAGCCCCGGTTCTCCCTGTTATTTTCGCACTAAGATCGTAAGGTGCCGTTTTTATTTTGCTACCGATCCTGGTAATCCAGCCATTCCCGCTAAAGACACGTTAACGATCATGGATACCGTGATATCTAATTTACCAGGTAGTAATGACCACAATTCCGGAAGAATGACTATCAGCCCGCTACCAGAACTTGATGGTACATATAAACTGTATTATACTATTGGTGATATGGGTGCCGGACAGTTCAATAATCTTTCCAGAACCAACTATGCACAAGTTCTGGATACCTGTGAAGGGAAAATTTTACGGCTTAACACGGAGCCTGATGGTGACGCATCATATGGAGTAACGCATGATTACAATACATGGAGGCAATGGATTCCGAATGATAATCCTTTCAATCATAGTGTTCCTGCATTTAGTGCACTGAAGACACCTGTTTACAGTTATGGTCATAGAAATGCACAGGGTATTGCCTGGGGGAACGTAAATGGTACATGGAGACTATACAGTTCTGAGCATGGCGATAAATCAGATGATGAGGTGAACAATATTGTTGCTGGTGGAAATTATGGGTGGCCAAGAGTGGCAGGCCTTGGTGATGAAAACTATTCATCACTTGATGCATTTGCAAATAATGACAGGTTGGCCAACTTGCTGGTTAATTACAGCGAAAATACCTGGGCAACAACTAACAGTATGCAGCGGCCGGTATTTTCAACTTTTAACTGGGCTGCCTCAGCTATACCTTCGAGTGGCGCCAATATCTATACCTGGCCCACTATTGCTCCTTCAAGTATTGACTTTTATGGTGGTAATATTCCCGGATGGAAAAACTCATTACTTGTTACTTCACTGAAGTATGGAATGTACAGGCTAAAATTAAATTCAGTTGGTACTTTTATTGATAGTTCATCTTCTACTAATACAGTGGATACTTTTCCATTGCTACATGGATGGAGAGTACGGGATATAGCTATTAACCCGGTAGCCAATAGTGGTGTTTTGTGGGTGGTGATAGATAGTACCGGTAGCACTTCAGGTCCTACCGGGGGATTTGGTGGCAGCAGTTCGGCTACAAAAGACGGAGGTAAAATACTGAAGCTTACCTATAAGACATTGATCACACTTCCGCTGGGTGAAAACCCTCCCGGCGGGCCTCCTGTAGTACGGGACCTGGTTCAGATATTCCCCAACCCTGTTACAGACAGGATTTATGTACATGGAAAAAAAGAACTTCGAAAACCTCTGCTCGTACAGATATATGATATCAACGGGCGGATAATAAAAGAAGAAACCAGTTTCAGAAATGATTTCTCTGTAGATGTGTCAAGCTTTACCCCAGGCACTTATATACTGAAGCTTTATAATGGCTATGATATGGAAGTACAGATAGAAAAATTCATCAAGAAATAAAGACTGTTCATCAGTCATCTCATTATAACACAAAAAATAACCTCCGTTTTCACGGAGGCTTTTTTGTGTTATGCTCAGGGGTTTACTTAGTTTGAAAAAATTTCAGCAACCGTTATCTTCTCATGGATGAGCTTTCTTTAATATAACGGATAGCAGCGGCCCTGTCAGGGTTTTCTACCGGCAAAGCATTTTCTGTTCCTGAAATAATTCTTGAACCGGAGAGAATAGCTTTTAAATAAGCTGATTTGATCTGTTGTGCAGCCTGTACAGGCTCTTTTTTAACTGAAGTGAGAATGTTAGCCGGGCGCAGTGATGCAGCCCTTGCATTACTTTTCATATGGCGGATTTTTGGGGTTACAAAAAGGGTTTGGATTATTGCGACTGTTAAGATAAAAACAAATAAAAATCTCCTGCAATTTTTACTGAATAAAAAGGAGAAAAACCTCAGATTTTTCTCCTTTTACGATAGTGATTTTACTAGTAAATTTTATAAATCCCTGAGCAATAAGAGTTAAATCTTACCCACCATTTTTTCTGGTTTTACCCATTCGTCAAATTGCTCAGGTGTAACATAGCCCAGTTTCACAGCCATTTCTTTTAAAGTGGTTCCTTGCTTATGTGCTTTTTGTGCAATTTCTGCTGCTTTGTAATAGCCGATCCTGGTATTGAGCGATGTAACCAGCATCAATGAATTGTCAACATGTTTTTTGATATTAGCTTCTATTGGCGCCAAACCGATAGCACATTTATCATTAAATGACACACAACCCTCACCAATCAGCCTGGCACTGTGGAGGAAGTTGTAAATCATAACAGGCTTGAACACATTCAGTTCAAAATGGCCGTTAGCGCCACCCACACTGATGGCCACATCATTACCCATCACCTGTGCAGCGATCATGGTTAATGCTTCACATTGAGTGGGATTTACTTTACCTGGCATGATAGAAGAACCCGGTTCATTATCCGGTATAAAAATTTCACCTATGCCACTTCTTGGCCCTGAAGACAACATGCGGATATCGTTGGCGATCTTCATCAGGCTTACGGCTATTGTTTTTAATGCGCCATGCGCTTCTACAATAGCATCATGCGCCGCCAGCGCTTCAAATTTATTTTGCGCAGTAACAAAGGGATGCCCGGTGAGTGCCGCAATAAGCCTGGCCACCTTTTTATCATAGTCGGGCGGAGTGTTAATACCAGTCCCTACAGCGGTACCACCTAATGCCAATTCGCTTAAATGCGCTAATGAATTGTTTATAGCCTTTAATCCATGATCCAGTTGTGATACATAACCACTGAACTCTTGTCCAACAGTAAGTGGTGTGGCATCCATAAAATGGGTGCGACCGATCTTCACCACTTTCATGTATTGCTTGCTTTTTTTTGCCAGTGTATCTCTCAATTTTTTGATACCTGGTATAGTTGTTTCCACCAATATCTTATAGGCAGCAATATGCATAGCCGTGGGAAAGGTATCGTTGGATGATTGTGATTTATTTACATCATCATTTGGGTGCAGAAATTTTTCTTTATCGGTAAGTTTGCCCCCTTTAAGTACATGACCCCGATAGGCGATTACTTCATTTACATTCATATTGCTTTGCGTACCGCTGCCTGTTTGCCATACCACCAGCGGGAAGTAGTCATCAAGTTTACCTTTTAAAATTTCGTCACAAACCCTTCCGATCAGCACGGATTTATTTTTTGGCAGCACACCTGCCTCCTGGTTAGTAATGGCGGCAGCCTTTTTTAAATAAGCAAAAGCCCGGATGATCTCTTTGGGCATACGGTTAATATCCTGTGCAATTTTAAAATTATCAATGCTGCGTTGTGTTTGTGCTCCGTAGTAGGCATCGGCGGGGACCTTTACTTCTCCCATCGTGTCTTTTTCTATCCTGTATTCCATAAAAAATGATTAAAAGAGTAAATTTTTCGCAGCAAAGGTAGCGGAATTGGATTGTTGAAAAACAGGAATTAGGTCCATCTGCAGGATGATTTTCCTCTGTTTCTTTACGGGATTAATCGTAACATTGATATAATGAAAAAGCTGGTTTTACTTTTAATAATAATTATCAATAGCTGGTTCTTGCCAGCTCAAAAGCAGGAGATTCCCGCACCTGCAAAGCAACAACTGATGTGGCATGAAATGGAGTATTATTTCTTCATTCATTTTGGGCCAAATACATTTACGGATAAGGAATGGGGACATGGAGATGAACCGGAGGATATTTTTAACCCTTCAGCACTTGATTGCAGGCAATGGGTAAGGGTGGCCAAAGCGGCAGGAGCAAAAGGAATCATCATCACTGCCAAACACCATGACGGATTTTGTTTATGGCCCAGCAACTATTCTACACATACTGTACGGGAAAGTAAGTGGAAGGATGGGAAAGGCGATGTGCTGAAAGAATTATCATTGGCTTGTAACGAGGGGGGATTAAAATTCGGCGTTTATATCTCTCCCTGGGACAGGAATCACCCGGACTATGGTACCGAAAAGTACAATGAGGTATTTGTAAGTATGATGAAAGAGATATTTACCAACTATGGCCCCATCTGGGAACTATGGTGGGACGGTGCTAATGGTGAAGGGCCCAATGGTAAGAAACAAGTGTATGACTGGAGCAGGTTTAAAGAAACGGTAAAGAAACTATCACCTAATACTCTTGTGTTTAGTGATGTCGGACCCCATATCCGCTGGGTTGGCAATGAAAAAGGTATTGCAGGTGAAACAAACTGGAATAACCTGGACACGGTCGGATTTACCCCGGGGCTTGGAGCACCTTCTACAGATACTCTGAACAAAGGAAATATAAATGGCAAAGCATGGATACCAGCTGAGTGTGATGTAAGTATTCGGCCCGGATGGTTCTATCATGTGGCCGAAGATGATAAAGTAAAAACACCGGTAGCGTTGTTTCAGTTATATCTGAAATCAGTAGGCAGAGGTGCCAATCTTTTGCTGAATGTGCCACCTGACAGAAGGGGATTAATACATGAAAATGATTCAGCAGCATTGGTGGATTTTGAGAGACTTCGGAGTAAGAGTTTTGCTGAAAACCTTGCACGAAAAGGGGGAGGTTATTTTATTCCACATAACGGCCGCAGATCTGCCCCTGCATTAAATGATAGAAAGGTTTCAACTGCTGAAACTATCTCTATTGTCAATCTGCAATCAATGGGAATTGAATTTGCCGCTGAAAAGAAAATTAATTGTATTGTGATAAGAGAAGACCTGAGTAGGGGACAGGCATGTGCAGGGTTCAGGTTGTTATTAATGAATAAAAAAAATGAGCTTGTTTCAGAAATAAAGGGCACCACTATCGGACGTAAAAGAATCATCACATTTCCTGCGACAGAAGCAGGCATGATTGGCCTTGTTATCGACAGTCAGAAAATACCCACCCGGATAGCAGAGATAGAGGCATATTTAATAGATGATTTATTAGTAGAAAAATAATGAAAACATTGTACTGGTGAAAAAAGGGAGTATGAAAAGGCGGCCAGAAAAATATTGCAATCTCTTTCCTATGACATATAAGGAGTAAGAGAGGAGAAAACAGCGGCTTTATCCTGAAGCATAGTGCAGGCGCTTTACCATACAACTTTGAATTGGAGGCATCTTTTACTTATGAGATCATTATTTTCCTGAAACGCTGATACGATACAGAAACTGGTACCTGTGTAAATGATTATTTACCGGTGAAGTTTGCCTTTCTTTTTTCTAAAAAGGCCGCCGTACCTTCTTTCATGTCTTCTGTGGCGAACGTATTTCCAAACTCTTCAATCTCCAATGCATAGCCATCTTTGGTTTCGTCAAACACTGCATTGGCCGCTTTGATACAACCTGCTACTGCAAGCGGGGCTTTACTATTAATAATATCAAGTATTTTTTTGGTATGATCCAATAATGTTTCGGCAGTGGTAACATAGTTAACTAATCCCAACTGTTTGGCCTCACTGGCATCTATCATATGTGCACTCATGAGCAGTTCCATAGCTTTTCCTTTGCCAATCAGCTGCACTAAACGTTGAGTGCCACCATATCCGGGTATCAAACCGAGGTTAACTTCCGGTTGACCAAATTTTGCATTTTCGCTGGCTACTCTAAAGTGGCAGCTCATAGCCAGCTCGCAACCTCCGCCTAATGCAAAACCATTTACAGCACCTGCAATTGGCTTTGATGAATTTTCAATTCTTGTAAATGTATCCTGCCCTCTTTTAGCCATCGCCATCGCCTGTTCTTTATTCAAGCCACCAAACTCTGTTATATCAGCTCCTGCAACAAATGCTTTTGGACCCGCACCGGTAATAATGACTGATTTTATCTCAGCATTGTTTTCAATTTCATCTAACACGGTATTCAAATCAGTGAATACATCTTTATTCAAAGCATTTAATTTATCAGGCCGGTTGATGATTACAGTTAATATACCGTTTTCCAAAGTCGTAAGCAGTGTAGTATAACTCATGATTATTTTTTCTGTGTCGAAGATAGCAAGAAACAATTATTGCTGTTGTTGCATTTCCATGAAACGGCGGTAAGAATTATCAGAGACGCCGGGATTATTAACCTGGTATGAAAAAACAGGAGTGGCAGGCTGTTCTTCTTCCAGTGTACTATTATTTATTATCACAGATACTTCAAGTTTGTGCTCTGAGGAACCTTTGTAAGTGCCTTTCACCGGAGTGCAATCAGTAAAGCTTCTGCCGATAGCCAGTCGTACATGACGATCACTTACGATGCAGTTATTAGTGGGGTCAAACCCCAGCCAGCCATAAAATGGAATATAGGCTTCCACCCAGGCATGTGTAGCTCCTTCGCCACGCAGTTCATGATTTTTTGGACAAATATAACCGCTTACATAGCGGGCCGGAATGCCTACCAGGCGAAGCATTACCAGTAGAATGTGTGCAAAATCCTGGCAGACGCCGGCCTTTAATTTCCATATCTCATCCACTTGTGTTTCCACACTGGTAATTCCTTTTTTGTATTCAAAGGAGTCATATACAAAAGCAGACATTTGTTGTGCAGCAGCAAATGGTGTTACTGCTTCATTCATCATTGCTTTGACTACCGCAGACACTTCATCGTGGGCCTCAAAATTTTCCTGCAGCATAAAATCCATATAGGGGAACTGCTCACGGATAACTACGAGGTTATCCCATTGAGTTTCCGGGGCTGTATCACTGACAGGTAGTTGCACTTCCTTAGTGATCACTTCAATATTGGATTGAATGGAGAGTTCTGTATGCGGTTTAATGACTGAGAATATACCCACTTTATTGCCGAAATAATCAGTAAAAATTTCAACAGCGGGATGATGTGTAATGATTAGTTCATGTTTTTTTACTTCCTGTTGTTCATCATTAATAGGAAAAAGCATTACCTGGTTAGCACTATCAATCACGGGGGAAGGGTAGGTGTAACGGGTGATATGTTTTATACGGTACTCTGGCATGTGTACAAAGTTGTGGTAATTCAGGAATTACCAAAATAATATTGATTAAAGGCAGCTGCTATTCCAAATAACTCCTGCCGGGTTTGGTACAAAAAATTTCGTAAGCCTTCACTGTCAGAAAGCCTGATACTGCTATACTTTACATTATTCATGGCACGACCTATTAAGAATTCCAGTTGTTTGTAACTTTCCGGCAGACTTTCTGATTCCAGCCGTTCAAAATAGCGGAATAATTGTTTCAGGCAATAAGAAACAGAGTGAGGAAAATTATCGTTATATAAAACCTGTTGTAAAACATGATCTGCCTGAAAGTTTCCCCGATGTGTTTTCAAATATAATTCGTAGCCAGAAAGAGAATATAACAGGTAGCGCAATGCCGGCACCTCTACTGGTTGCTGCAAATTATAATTCAGTTCAGTAAGTTTGATATTAAGCATATCTGCCGAAAGGATTGCTCTTTCCAGGAATTTTCCAATATTGAGATAATTAAAGCCTTCTCCACGAGCCATTGTGATATCAACTGTTCCATGATATAGCATACCATGATAGATAAGTGAATCCAGTGCTGTTACCGGATCGCCCTGCTTTACCTGTACATGAATATTTTTATCCCTGATTAAATGATAATAATCATTCAGGCATTGCCATACTTCTTTGGTGATATGATCTTGTACGGCTCTGGCATTTTCCCTGGCCCGGGTAATATTGTTAAATACAGAAGCACCATTGTTCCGGTCCAGTAATAAATGCTCAAGCACTTTTGGAGAATCATTTCCAATGGCCTGAATTTCTTCTTCAGAAGCGTCACTATAGCTTCTGAGCAATGGCTGCCAGCTGAAATCCTGCACTTCATCCTGTGATGAAATGTAATTAGTACGAAGCAGCCGCAATGTCCCGTTGGTTCTTTCCATATAACGGGCCATCCAGAAAACAGAATCAGCAACACGGCTCAACATTTTCTATCAGTTAGTTTTTATTAATTGATTTACCCTAATACCCATGTGTCTTTGCTCCCTCCTCCCTGCGATGAGTTAACCACCAGCGAACCTTCTTTCAAAGCTACCCTTGTTAATCCGCCGGGCACAATATCTATCCCCTCTGGCCCGTATAATGCATAGGGCCGAAGGTCAACCCTCCTGGGTTGTAATACCCCGTTTATATAGCAGGGTGCAGATGATAAACTGATAATTGGCTGAGCGATAAAACTTCTTGGGTCTTCTTCAATAGCTTCTTTAAAAGATTCCATTTCTTCTTCCGTAGCAGCGCTGCCGATCAGCATTCCATATCCGCCTGATTCATTGGTTTTCTTTATCACCATCTTATCCATATTCTCAAAAACCAGTTTTCTGTTTTCGGGTATAGCCAGCTGGTATGTAGGCACATTTTTTAAAATTGGCTCTTCATTCAGGTAGTATCTTATCATTGCTGGCACATATGAGTATACCGCTTTATCATCTGCCACGCCATTGCCCATTGCATTTACAATAGCAACATGCCCTGTTCTGTAAGCGCCATATATCCCCGGTACTCCCAGCATACTATCAGGCCGGAACACAAGGGGGTCAATAAAATCATCATCTACCCTCCGGTAAATAACATCTACCTGTTTCAGGCCAGTAGTTGTTTTCATGTATACTTTATGATTGTCGACGACGAGGTCACTGCCTTCTACCAGTTCAATACCCATCAGTCTTGCCAATGTGGTGTGTTCGAAATAAGCGGAGTTATAAATTCCCGGCGTAAGTAATACAACAGTGGGGTCACTTTTTTGGCGATTGGCCAATCCTACAAGGTTTTTTAACAAGAGATCGGGGTAATCTTTGACAGATCTTACGTTATTCTTGGGAAGCAGATCAGGAAAGATGCGGTAAGTGATACTCCGGTTCTCCAGCATATAGGAAACTCCTGATGGAGTTCGCAAATTATCTTCCAGTACATAATAAGTACCATCATGATCACGAATCAGGTCAATCCCGGAAATGTGTGTATAAATATCAAAGGGTACTTCCACATTTACCATCTGGCGTATAAAATTGGGACAGGAGTAAATGAGTTTGGCCGGAACAATACCATCTTTGATAATGAATTGCTGGTTATAAATATCCTTCAGGAAAATGTTCAATGCTTTTAACCGTTGTTTGATTCCTTCTTCAATATGTTTCCATTCTGCAGCTTCCAGTATGCGTGGAATAATATCAAAAGGGAATATTTTTTCAATGCCTTCACCACTGCTGTACACAGTGAAAGTAATACCCTGGCTCATAAATAATTTTTTGGCCAGTTCGTCTTTATGTGTCATTTCATCAGATGACAGATTCTGTATAGCAGACACAAAATTCCGGTAGGCAGGGCGGATGCCATCCTTTCCAAACATTTCATCCCACACACGGGGTTGTACATTATAGTTAGCTAACAGGGAATGTCCTTCCATACGTAAATGAATTTACGAAAGAAAAAATAAGGGCTTATTTCTTTGTGGAAGTAATCGTTATAGTCACCGGTGTATCAGAAACTACGGTTCTCTTTTACCCAGGCTGTAATATACTCACTGATTTCAGAAGTAGGTGTACCGGGGGCAAATAATTTTCCAACTCCCAGTTCATGCAGCTTATCCATGTCATCTTCAGGAATGATACCACCGCCCGTTAGCAATACATCATTTAGGCCTTTCTGCTTCATCATATCAATTAGTTTCGGGAAAACAGTCATATGTGCGCCCGATAATATGCTGATACCGATAGCATCAACATCTTCCTGTAAAGCTGCATTAACAACCATTTCCGGAGTTTGACGAAGACCAGTATAAATTACTTCCATACCCGCATCTCTTAAAGCAGTGGCAATTACTTTAGCACCACGGTCATGACCGTCAAGTCCCACTTTGGCTACCAAAACTCTGATAGGTCTGTTCATCTGGTAAAATTGAGAATACAAAATTAGGTTGTTTCAACTATGGGAGTGTAAATTACATGATGCAATACAGAAAGTTTGGGAATACAGAATTGCGGGTAAGTGAGGTAGGTTTCGGAGCCTGGGCTATTGGTGGCGGTACCATGATTGGTAAAACAGCTATTGGCTGGGGAAATACCGACGACATGGTATCAGCTGAAGCTATTCGGGCTGCGCTTGAAGTGGGTGTCAATTTTTTTGATACCGCAGATATTTATGGACTTGGACATTCTGAAAATCTGCTCGGAGATATAATTAGTAGGAACAAAGAAGTCCTCATCGCCACTAAAGTTGGTAATGTATCCCGGAATGAGCAATTTACTTTTGATTATTCAAAAGAATATATCCTGCAGGCCTGCGAGAATTCCCTTCGCCGGCTAAAAAGGGATGTGATAGATTTCTATCAGTTGCATACAGCCAGGCTGCAACATTTGCAACGGGGAGAATGTATTGAGGCTATGCTGAAACTGCAGCAGGAAGGGAAAATCCGTTACTGGGGTCTCTCCTTAAACACTTTTGATCCATTGCCTGAAGCGGAGTATCTGTTACAGCACAACTTGGGTAATGGATTTCAGCTTGTATTGAATTTATTGAATCAGCGAAGTTTGCCATTCTTGAAAGCTGCCGGAGAAAAAGGTTATGGCATCATTGCCCGCATGCCATTGCAATTTGGCTTACTAACGGGAAAGTTTGATAAATTAGTCTCATTCCCGGATAATGACCACCGGAAAAACAGGCTGATACCTGCTATTATTGATACCTGCGCCAATGCGCTGGCACCGGTTTGGACATTATGTGAGAAATATAATTGTACTAAGACACAACTGGCTTTAAGTTATGTGCTGAGCTACCCGGAAGTGTCGGTTATCATTCCCGGCATCCGGACAAAGGAACAGGTGGCAGGTAATACGACTGGATTGTTCAGGTTAGCCACTGAAGACAGAGAAATGATTGAGAAACTTGGTGCAAACGAGTTCGTTTCAACTATGGAACTTATACAGGCACAAGGCTGATCTCAGCGGTTGAATTTTTGCTTTTCTGCTTTTAATCCATCTTGCGCCAGCCTTAAACCGGCTGTATCAATATTCTCAAAGAAAATGATCTTATCACCAAATTGGCGTGAATAGGGGTTGGTAACAGAGTCGATAATGGTTACTTTTTCAAAATGATTAAATACCTCATCCCCTTTATCGGGCATTCTACGACCAATAAAAAGAAGATTTTTGAAACTAAGTTCTTTAGGCACCCATAGAAGAAATGAACCATTATCTGAAAAAATGAAACGATGATTTAAGCCAGCTTCCGGTTCATTATAATACTTCAAAGCACCCGCCTGGCCGTAATTACGGCAATATATGGCTGTGCCCAGCATATTATGGACTCCCGATATATTATGATAAGCCCTGATTGTTTTTTCTGCCAGTTCTTTCCATCCCAGCATATCAGCAAAATCTTGTGGTAACGGATGCTCTTTCTGATCTTCCCATTTCAGCAAACCTGTTTTGTCAATTCCATATTGCTGGTAAAAAGCAGCTAATTTTTCGGGTTTCCAAACAGGCAAGAGCAAAGGAATAAACGGTATGCTGAGTCCAATGATAAAAACGGTAATAGCATACCTCAGCCATTTTTTCCCCTCCGACCATTTTTCGATTGCTGCAGCTCCGCCAGCCAGTAACATAGGATAAGCACCTAATGCATAATAACCCTTGCCGCTGCCAAACATGAGTAATGCAATGACAGTGACATATATAATAGCGATGATACGGTATTGGGAATTTCGTAATAAGGAAGTAAGGCCTGTTATCCATACAAAAACCACAGGTAATAACAGTAATAGTTGTTCTTTCAGGAAGTCAGATCGATTAATATATTTTAATTGTGTGGCCTGTAATTCTTCCATATGGTGTATCACAGGCCAGTTATGGGAATATTGCCATAAAAGATTGGGCATTATTAACAGTAAAGCCAGCCCCGCTGCGAGCCATGCCTTTTTTCTTAGAAAAATATTTCTGTACGGAGATAGCAGCAAACCGGCTATGATAGCGACCGCTATGAACAAGACTGAATACTTACTCCACCATCCGAAAGCAAGGCTTATAGCCATCCATATGATATAATTTTCTTTTTTGCTGTTGATATAACGTATCAGAAGATAAATAGCCAGGGACCAGAAGAAAATATCAAGTATGTTAGGTTGAAATAAATAATGAACCCGTAAGTAAGCACCAGTAATAATGCTTAAAGCGGCAAGGAATTGGGCAAACAGTTTCCCGCCTAATTCTGCTGTAATTAAACAAGTGACTACCAGTGTGGCAGCACCGAATAAACAGGGCCAGAATTTTATCCATGCCTCACTACCGCCGAACCAGGATGAGATCATACCCAGGTAGGAAAGAAGAGGGGGATTTTCGAGGTAGCCAAAGTCGAAATGTTGTCCCTGCTGATAGTACAGGTATTCATCCCGCTGTAATTCATACACCGGGTGCTGCAGCAAAAGCGGCAGGACGAATTTTAAGAATGCCAGTATGAGAATAAGCGGCCAGTAGGGTTGTTCTCTTTTCATTCTGGCAGAAAAGTTACAAAAGGAAAACGAATAGTTTTTTGCCTGGGTAAGGTCAGAAAATGGTTAAGGCTTTCTGAATACGCCGGATGGTTTCATCTTTACCAAGTAGCTCAGCGATATCAAACACTCCTGGACCGAATTTTCCTCCTACCAGCATTATACGGAAGGGGAGCATCAGTTCACCAGGTTTCAGATCATTGACAGCTGCAATTTCTTTAAAATTATTTTCCAGTGTATGAGCATCCCAACTTGCTGAAAGTTCATAATTACGGATCAGTTCAGCAAAAAATAACTGTTTGGCTTCATTCCATTTGGGCTTAACTGCATCAATATCCAGCACTTCCGGTGCTTTAAAGAAAAAGGAAGATTGCTGCACAAAATCTGTCAGCAGTGTGCACCTGTCCTTCACCAGTTGAATCACTTTATTCAGATAATCTTCGTTCGAAACGATAAAACCACTTTTCTTCAACAGTTCACCAACTTCAAACCTCAAACTTGAAACCTCAAGTTTTTTTATCCATTCATGGTTGAACCACTTCGCTTTTTCATAATCGAATTTTGCACCAGCGCTATGCACCCTTTCCATCGAAAATTTTTCTACCAGTTCTTCTTTGGTAAAGATCTCCTGTTCGGTCCCGTCATTCCAGCCAAGTAGCGCAAGCAGGTTGATGAATGCATCCGGTAAAAATCCTTTTTCCTTAAATCCTTCAGTCAGTTCACCGGTTTTGGGATCGGTCCAGTTCATAGCAAAAACGGGAAAGCCGTATTTAGCGCCATCTCTTTTACTCAACTTGCCATTAGGCCCGAGTATCAAAGGGAAGTGTGCCCATTGAGGCATATTGTCCAATCGGAACAAATATTTCCATAAAAGAATATGAACCGGTGCCGATGGTAACCATTCTTCACCACGGAAAGCATGAGATATTTTCATAAGATAATCATCCACTACCACTGCCAGGTGGTAAGTGGGCATGCCATCAGCTTTCAATAAAACTTTATCATCGACTGTTGAAGTGTCAAAGCTTACCTCACCCCGTATCATATCGGTGAAAGAAACAGTTTCATTTTCGGGTATTTTAATGCGGATGACATGTTTTACTCCTTCATCCAGTAATCTTTTAGTATCATTAGTTGAAAGAGTAAGAGAATTTCGCATTTTTATACGAATACTATGATCGTATTGAGGGGAGGGGTTTTGTTCAGTTCTGAACTCCTGCCGCATTTTTTCCAATTCTTCTGGTGTGTCAAAGGCATAATAGGCGTAGCCATCTTTTACCAATTGCTCAGCGTATTGACGATAACTTTCCTTTCTTTCACTTTGCCTGTAAGGGCCATATGCACCACCATGTTGTACGCTTTCATCGGGTTCCAGTCCGCACCATTTCAGGGTGTTAAAAATATATTCTTCAGCGCCGGGCACATATCGGTTTTGGTCAGTGTCTTCAATCCGGACAAGGAAATCTCCTCCATGTGTTTTAGCAAATAAATAGTTATATAATACTGTTCTTACCCCGCCCAGGTGCAAACCTCCTGTTGGGCTGGGGGCAAAACGAACCCTTACTCTTGTACTCATAGGCTGCAAAGATAGACTGCTGGTTACTGCGATGAAAATGATTTTAACAGGTCAGCTATCTTTGTATTAATGAGAAACTATTTTGTCAAAACCCCCTGGTGGCTGAAGCGTCTTTACCCGGACCGTATTTGGGATATTGACACAAAGGAAAAAACTATTTATCTCAGTTTTGATGATGGCCCTCATCCGAAGGCCACCATTTTTGTATTGAATGAGTTGAAGAAGTACAATGCAAAAGCAACTTTTTTTTGTATCGGGAAGAATGTGATCGCTTACCCCGGAATCTATCAACAGATATTAAATGAGGGGCATCATACAGGTAACCACACACAAAATCACCTGAACGGGTGGCAAACGGCAAATGATATCTATCTCTCAGATGTAGAAGAAGCATCGCAATACATAAACTCAGATCTTTTCCGCCCGCCATACGGAAGAATCCGCTCTTTGCAGGCAAAAAATATAAAAAGGGCAATGAACAATGAACAGGCAAAAATTGTAATGTGGGATGTATTGAGCGGTGATTTTGATGAATCAACCACGCCGGAAAGATGTGTCAGAAATGTAATTGAAAAAACTAACGCCGGTTCGGTTGTTGTTTTTCATGACAGTGAAAAGGCCTGGGGGAAACTAAGCTATGCTTTACCCCGGATTTTAGAGCATTTTAGGCAGTTGGGCTTTACTTTTTCGTCAATTTCCTGATAACAAGGATACTTTACCCCTCCAAAAAAGTTAGGGCCTGGGTAGAAACCCTGGCCCGTTTTTAATCCGTACCCTATGAAAACTGGTTTAAAGGTATAATAATTTTTTAATTACGGCAAAGTAATTTGGTAAGAAACTCCGTTTATTGTTACCACGGCCAGGTTATCGCAAGTCCCATTGCCAAAATCTAATAATGCCACCCAAGAACTTTGAGTACCTAAGCCTGCTCTTACGGTCCTTATCTTACCTTTTACAATATGGCGACAGGTAAATCGACGTAAAAGTGCCTCGGTAATGTTTGACTCCCAGCGAACTATCAAGTTTCCTCTTTTGGCCCTACCACTGGCAAAACCATCAATTTTAAAGGCATCGTCTCTAGGAAAATCCGGAGTAGCGAGACCATCTATCTGCAAAAAAACCTTGGTGCTATTCCATTCTGCAAAGTTTCTGTTTGGCCTGGTTAGTTTACCATTAATAACCTGAGCTTTGTAACGACGAAGAATAGCAGGATTCGCATTTGGTTCAGATGTATTTGTTACTTTATGAATACCCTCTACCTTAAGGCTATCTATATAGAAGCCTTCGAAAGTGGTAGTGGCAACCGCACCGGGTACAATCAGCCGGGCTGTATAGTCAGTAATAATTTTTCCCGTGCGCATACGGCCATCTGGGCCGGTACAGCCGGTAGTGCCGAAGTCAACAATTACCCTTACAGGGAAAGGGGTATTGTTAGGGTGCTGTACGGTGACAGTAAAGCAGCGGAGTACCGGAGTAAGTGTATCAATACGGCCATAGAAGATTCCTGAACCGCTGACACCTACATCATTATTAGCTCCCATTGCATCGTCGAAGAAGCTATCAAAAATATTTTCTGCTTCTGTATCTGCCTCAGCAGAAGCAATGGAGGCCTGTTTTTCCTGCTCCTCAGTTGATCCACTTTGGCTATTTTCTTTTTTGCATCCTGTAAAAAAGAAAATTCCTAATAGAATTAAATTAATCGAAAATTTACGCAAAAACTTAATCATAATTTTTTTGTTAAATTATATTTTCGACCATTATCAATAAGCAAAGTTTAAATAATAAAAAGAGTTAATTAATTACTTTTAAAATCAGCATGTTATATATTTAATTAAATTATTTTATAACCATCATTTTTGTTACTTTTTGTCCTTGACAGATAATATGCAAAATAACAGATCCTCCGGAAATGTTACTCGGGATTTGAATTCTTTCTTCGGTATTAATCCCCGAAAATTTCGAAGATTTGATCAACCTGCCTGTTAAATCGTACATTAGTATTGCATCAATACCATTGTTGCTTTGATAAGAACCTCCTTTTGAAATATTTTGGATTACTGTTGTCTTAACTAACAAATAATTGTCTGATTTAACAATCCTAGCTACTGGCGTAGCTGTGAAAGTATAATCTGAAGTAGAATACCCACATGCAGAAGTAATAAATGCTCTAAATGTTACACTTCCATATGATAAATTAAAATTGAGATTACGTCCCAAATTGTAGCTAGACCAGTTAAGTGGCCCACCATTGATCAAGTTCCATCTTATAGTAGCATTTGGATCATTATTAACATTTACTAAGACTTGGGTCAGACCGCTTGCTGTTATGTTGTTATTCGTTAGAGTCAGGGAATATCCTTCTGATGTTAAATAAGAACCTGTTAATCCATTTCCGACTGCTACATTTTTACTAAGTAGGTATGTATTGCAGGGATCAATCAATTCTGCAGAAATAGTAACATTTCCATGTGCTATGGCTGTAATTGTAGCAGTTCCATTATTGTGATCTAAGATAGTTACCAAGCCTGCAGGTTGTGCAAACCAATTTAATTGCATCCCAGGAGCATAATTGACTACTGAGTATAAGGCACTTCCGCAAAAATTATCTGGCCCTTGTAATAGATATGATTGATTTTGCGCATTATTATATGTTTTTGAAAAAACTAGGCCATCCGCCCAGCCACTGTGTTGCCAGCAAACATAACTGGTACCATTATGACTTACTAGTCCAACCCTGCCAGGGTTGCTTGCATCGAACCATACACCATTACCATCATATCCACTCTTATCCTCTAATAAAAAATTTTCATCACTAACTGCGCCGGTTTCATATATAATACCGTCTGATGAAGAAGATAAATATATTCTACCCCAGAAGCTATTTGTTTGTGGATTATCAAAAGCATAGTATGCAATATTTACCTTCCCAGTTATATTATCTACTGATAACCAAGGATTAAATGCCTGTTTGAACTCTGTATTTACGAAATTTGGGGAAGACCAGGTGTTTCCATTATTGTCTGAATAAAATACCAGAATTGAAGAGCGATTGGAAAACACTGCAGATATCGCCATATAGATTCTCCCTCTATGCGGACCGTTAGATTTATCAACCGCCAATACAGGATATGAATAAACGCTAAGTTGATTAAAGACTGACCGGCTAAGCAGATCAATAGGTGACACGTTTATGAATATGGGAGTAGTAAAAGTATTTGATCCAACATCTAAACGGGAAAAACCTATCGAATAATTATTGAGGTTATAGTTTGGCCCAAAATCCGACCATGCGACATACACTTCACCATTTATCCCGGTTTCTACTATTGGGTCAGTAGACGGATTATTAGCTAGCTGGATAGGTGTGCTCCATGTTTCAGCATCCTGACCAGCCGGACTATATGAAAAATTTACAAATGGCACTGCCAAACCATTATTATTATAAACATGTGATGCCACAGCATAGAAATCTCCATAATAAGGACTAATGGTATTGTAATCAATAGATAGACTATTACCTTGAAGATACTCTGGGTAATAAGCAATAAACGGCAGTCCTGAAAGATTGCTACCCGACCAATTAATTCCTTTATCATAAGATTTTCGAACTCTGACTTGATCCCATCCGCCGGTGGTGATATACCCGCCAGACCAGATATGCATACTATTATAAAGTGTGCCAGTTGGGCCAAAAGCCGGAGAGGAATGAAAAGCCGCATCTTGGTACATCCAGTTATCCCAAGAATATGGAAAAGAATTGGCATTATCAAGCGAAGCAAAAGTTGAATTAGCATGCCTCAATTGAGCAGGAGATGTGCCCGGTTCACTCCATATCTTGGCGTAGCTGATAAAAACATTATTTGTAGATGCAGGATCTATAATAATCTTCGGATCCTCTACATAAAATAAGAAAAGGGGGTTATCTTGAATATTGCAAATGTTTTCAACCCTTTGAGATATAGTAGTTGAAAAATTTAGTTTTTTGTTAGGCAAAGAATCTGGATTAAACCTCCGGTTCCTAAGATTCATAATTTTTTTTAATCCGGAATCAGGATTGAATTTTGTGAATTGATTGTTTAAAATAATTTTTTCAGTTGTGATCTTGGAATTTTCTTCAATTTTTCTTTTTTGATTCTTTTCGTCCTGTGAACATACATACGTAGAAAAAGTAATCATAAAAAGACTCACTGTAATAAGTTTGGATAAGGAGGTCATAATAATTTTTTTAAAAATTAATTTTTAATTTAAAGCTAATTAAAGTATTTATGATTATAGACACCCATTCACACATTTACCTTCCTGAATTTGAAAAAGATGTCTCGGAGGTATTTGAAAGAGCTGAAAAACAAGGAGTTAATAAGATTTTGATGCCTGCTATTGATTCTTCTACTCATTTATCAATGATTGAGCTTGAGAAGCAAAATCCGGAAAGATTTTTTTGTATGATGGGCCTGCATCCTTGCTCGGTAAAGGAGAATTTCAGGGAAGAACTTAAAATTGCGAGGGACTATCTGGATAAAAGAAATTTTGTGGCGATAGGAGAAATAGGTCTGGATTTCTATTGGGACAGGACCTTTACTGAGCAGCAGCATGAGGCTTTTCATACCCAGGTAGAATGGGCAATACATTTTGATATACCCATTGTTATTCATTCCCGCAATTCTACCGATGAATGCATTAAAGTAGTGACTCAGCATCAAAAGGGGAAGCTTAAAGGTGTTTTTCATTGTTTTTCCGGAAATGCGGAACAGGCCAGGCAGGTTATTGACCTTGGATTTTATTTAGGTATAGGAGGAGTCGTAACATTTAAGAATGCCGGTCTTGATAAAGTCATTGAGTCAGTTGGGTTGGAGGATGTGCTCTTAGAAACAGACGCACCCTACCTGGCGCCAGTTCCTTTCCGGGGTAAAAGAAATGAACCTTCCTACCTGAAATATGTGGTAAATAAATTGGCAGATATAAAGAATTGTTCGGTACAGGAAGTAGCGGTGGTTACCACTAAAAACGCAGAGAAATTATTTCGTCTTAAAAACTAAAAAATCCCTCATTATGAGGGATCCAATCAGCGGAGACTGAGGGATTCGAACCCTCGATACCCTTTAGAGGTATACACACTTTCCAGGCGTGCTCCTTCAACCACTCGGACAAGTCTCCATTTTCTGCAAAGGGGTGCAAAAATAGGGATTCCTGCCTTACCAGTTATTGGCCTGTTCAGTATTTAATCTTTCTGACACATCTTCCGGCTTATTATTCCGCCAATCGGGATCATATTTTACAAACCAGGATATCCAAAGACTGCGGCTGAGTCGCATAATCCAGGGTTGCAGCAGTATAAGTAGAACGGCATTGGAGACCATCCAATAAAAAAAACGGCTGTCTTCAGTAGAAAAACCGATCAATACCCACCATGCTATCAGGCTTGCTATACTAATGGCAACTGTCAAAGCATAACTAACATAACCTGTACCATAATAAAAACCAACTTCTATTTCAGTAGGCTGTCCGCATACGGGACAATCCTTATACATCTCTGTATTTTTTTTAAAACTGATCGTCATTGAATTTTTAAAGAGCCTTCCTTCACGACAACGGGGGCAGTGGCAGCCTAAGGAAGAAGCAATGTATCCACGATTTGCTTTTGTATCAGACATTTTTAATTGCTGGTTATTTGTTGTTCAATAATTTTCTGTAATTGTGTTGCCTGCAAAACACCGGATTTACGCCAAACAGGTTTCCCCTTTTGAAATAACATCAGTGTAGGAACACTTTGTATATGCAAGGCATTGGCCGCAGCGGGGCTTTTGTCAATATCGATCTTCAGTATCCTGACCTTATTGCCCATTTTGGCATGAAGCTCTTCGAGCACTGGTTTCATCAGCTTACAGGGGCCGCACCATTCTGCAAAAAAATCAACCAGCACAGGAGTATCGCCATTAATGATTTCTCCAAAGCTTTCTCTTTTATTACTTGTTGTCTGCATTTTTATCCTTTTTAAACATACTAAACAGTAATCCTCCCATCAAAGCGCCATAGGCAGTGCTGTTATGCCATTTGGAAGTAATGGCACAGGTACCACTGCTGCATCCGATTTGTTGCCAGTAAAGGTACCCGCCAATGGCACCAAGAATGATTCCAGCAATCAATAATTTATTATTTAGCACCCAACTCTTCATAGTCTATGTTTTCAGGTTTGGAAGGATTAGTTTTTTTGATTGGTGTATAACAACCACCTCCTGCACAACATACTCCATCGGTGAGCAGTGAGAATATTGTAAACAGACCACCTACTATAATTCCCGATGCCTGCCCTGATTCAACAGAGGAGTACAAAATTAAGCTACCCAGCCCAACTCTGATGAACTTTAAAACTGTCCAACCGCTTTTGAGTTTTGAGACGATATTCACCTTAATATGTTTATGTATGGCAAATTTCTGTCAGTAGAATGAAGATGGAGGTGACAATTGTTACAGTATAAGAAACCGGGATCTGTCAGTAACTCATTTCATCCAGTTTTACCTTTCCTTTGAAAGTCCAGAAAACGAAGCTGGTATAAACACCTACCAGGGGTGTTCCGATTAAGGCTATGATTAAGAGTGTTTTCATTGTTTTTGGAGATGAGGCGGCATTCTGAATTGTAATGCTATAAGCAGCATTATTACTTGCATATAACAAATTAGGAAATACTTCAATTGCGACTGCAATTAATAATGAAGCGATAGTAATGGAAGAGCTGATAAAGGCAAAACGATAATTACCTATTTTCAGCTGCCGTGGAATATTTGCAATAGCCAAAAGCATAATAGCAGGGAAAATAAAATATAGGGGATTACTTTTTATCCTGTCGCTAAGGTGAGGAATATATAGTAAAGTATAGAGCGTTGTTAGCCCAAAAGCTAGAAGGAAAAAGACATTAAAGTTTTTAGCCAGTATCGTTAGTTTCGTATAAAGCCGGTTCTCGGTTTTCACGGCCAAGTAAATAGCTCCATGTGTCATAAATAAAGCTAAAGTGGTAACAGCTACCATAATGGAGAAGGGATTGAAAAAAGATAGAATACTGCCGGTAAATTCTTTTTGTTCATTCAATGGCATCCCCTTCGCAATATTGCCTAACATCAATCCTAATGAAAGTGTAACAATGATACAGGCAAATGAATATACCACATCCCAGGTCAGCCGCCAGATTTTACCTGGCTCTTTACTTCTGAACTCAATGGCTACAGCCCGCCATATCAATCCAATTAAGAAAATAAAAGCAGGCAAATAAAAAGCGGAGAATACTGCTGCATATGCTACAGGGAAACCAGCAAACAATGCACCACCTGCAATCACCAGCCATACTTCATTACCATCCCAGACAGGGCCAATTGCATTTAGTGCAATTCGGCGGCTCGTTTCTTTTTTAAGGAACAAATGTAAAGCACCTGCACCTAAGTCAAATCCGTCTAAAATAGCATAGCCGGTGATGACCCCGCCAAATACCAGAAACCACCAGGTGTTGTAATCAATTCCTAAGAACATAAACATTATTTTGTCATTAATGGATTCTCTCTCTTGCTGGACATTTCTATTTCATTTCCGTTATCTGCCTTGTGCATTACGGGTCCGAGTTTAATTTTTTTATTCAGCAGGTATAAGAACAAAATAAAAAGAATGAGATAAACTAACATAAACATGATAAGGGAAACCAACACTTGTTCCGCTTTTACTGCTTTGGATAAAGCATCAGATGTCCGGAGTAAATTATATACAACCCAGGGCTGTCTTCCCATTTCAGCAGCAAACCATCCTGCCTGGTTAGCAATCTGTGGAAGTAATACTGCCCATACAAATACAACCATCAGCCATTTTCTATTAAACAAGTTCCCCCTTTTCCATTGCCAGCTTGCGTAAAGCGTTAATCCGATTAATGCCATACCAATAGCGACCATGATATGGTAGAACTGGAAGACCGCATTTATCTGCGATGGCCTGTCTTCGGGTCTAAAGGTGTTTAACCCAGTAACTGGTGTTTTAAAATCCTGGTGGAGTAGAAATGATAACCCTCCGGGTATTTTAATGCCGCTTGTAGTTTGCTTTTTCTTGTTGACCCATCCAAGAATATACATATCGGCAACCCCGCTACTGTCGAAATGACCTTCCATAGCAGCTAACTTAGCTGGTTGATTTCTGGCGACTCCTTCTGCGCTTTTATGCCCGGTGAGTAATTGGGCTAATGAAAAGATAGTGGCAATTACTAAAGCTATTTTAAAAGAGGGTTTTGCAATTTCAAGATGTTTGTTTTTCAAAAAATGTAATAAGCATTCACACTCATTACTAAAAAAGCACCTGCTAAAAAAGCGCCAACCCATACATGCAGCAATCTTTCCACACTGGAAGGATTAAAAACCATTGCCCAGAAATCAGTTATTTCAGCTCTTGCATTCAATCCTTCGCCCACAATATGATAACCCGATGGAGTTTGCTGCCAGCTATTAGCTACTACTATCCAGACAGCACTAAACAATGAACCAAGAAATACCATTAGCGCAGAAAAAAAATGAACTTTTGGGCTTACTCTCTTCCAGCCAAATAGAAGAATACTCAGAAAACCGCTTTCCAGTGCGAAGGCAAAAATTCCTTCTGCTGCCAAGGCACTACCGAATATATCACCAACATATTTTGAATAAGTAGCCCAATTGGTACCAAATTCAAACTCCATAATGATACCGGTAGCTACACCCAAACCGAAAATCAAGGCAAAGATCTTTATCCAGAAACGGGTCATGTCTTCATAAATCTTCTTACCTGTTTTCAGGTACATGCCTTCCATGATGACAAGGATAAGACCCAGGCCAATACTTAAAGGAGGATATATATAATGAAAGGCGATAGTGAAAGCAAACTGTATCCGGGAAAGAATTTCGGTATCCATAGTTTTTGTTTCTTCGGAATTCTATTGCAAAGGTATTCTCAAAAGTTGATGATAAGGGTGATAGTTGTTACAAATTAAAACGGTTGCTTTTTGCAACCGTTTTAATAGTTTTAAGCAAGGATGTGAACTTACATTTTTCCTTTCAGTATCTTATGCCAGTATAACCAGGGGAGCACTACTTTTTTCATCTGGTACATACTCCACCTTTCTTTGCTTTGATCAAAGGGAAAGGTCTCCTGTGGTATATTGTCATAATCAAATTCTGCCAGAACAAGTTTCCCATAGCCCGTAACTAATGGACAGCTGGTATACCCATTGTACTTGCCGGCCAGCACCTGTTTGTTTATTGCAGCAAGTAAATTTTCTACTAATACAGGAGCTTGCTTACGAATGGCAGCCCCGGTTTTACTGATCGGTAAACCGGCTGAATCTCCCAGCGAAAATATATTTGAATACTTTACATGTTGTAGTGTATGCTTATCAACATCCACCCAGCCGGCGGCATTCGCCAATGTACTTGTTCTGATAAAATCAGGGGCACTTTGAGGCGGAGTGACATGAATCATATCAAACTCAACCCAGAATTCTTTGTCTTTGTTATCTTCTCCAATACCCACAAATTTTGCTTTTTTACCCAGCCCGTCTATTTCTACCATTTTCACCATAAGGTTGAGCTTGATATTGGCTCTTTCACAAACCTTCAGTAAGGTCTTTTCATATTTGGGCACAGCAAATAGTTTAGCTGCGCCACTCCAGTATTGTATGTCAGCTTTATCAAGAACATTATGTTTCCTGAAATAATCTGCGGCCATGTACATGATCTTATGAGGGGCGCCGCCACATTTTACCGGTGTTTGCGGATTATGAAAGATTGCTTTGCCACCTTTAAAATTCTTTATGCATTCAAAGGTGTAAGGAGCATAATCAAAACTATAATTGGAGCATACATTGTTCTTGCCCAACGTTTCTTTCAGACCTTTTATTTCATCCCAGTTTAACTGAATTCCTGCTGCAATGACCAGGTACTGGTAAACTACCTGCTGGCCATTATCAAGTTCTACAGAATTAGTTTCCGGGAGCATGGCCGTTACTTTTTGTTTTATCCATTTAACTCCTTTGGGCATTACATCTGCTTCATTACGTTCTGTTTTTCGGATATCAAATACCCCACTTCCCACCAGAGTCCAGGCAGGTTGGTAGTAATGTTTACTGGCAGGGTCAATAATGGCAATATCCAATTGTTTGTTCCTGAGTAGGAGTTTGGCGGCAACAGAAATACCTGCATTTCCACCGCCAATAATTACGATCTGGTGATTAACCGGCATATGACAAGTGTTTTAGAAATGCACAGGTACATCTATTTCCGGAGGCCTTTGGTGACAAAAATCACTCAAGCCTTTGTAATGAGGAGAATCAATTAAGATTGACAAATGGGCGGCAAAGGTATTTCGTTAAAGTAATGCTGGTTATGATTTGAATCAGTATTCAGAATGATAAAATTCATCTGTAATTGTAACAGATAACACAAATGAGAGCAGGATAGAAAAGCAATTTTGGTTCATTATAAAGTTATTTTTAAACCTGATTCAATAAAGTAAAAAATCATCAATTATGAAAGTGGAACAAATTTACACTGGTTGCCTGGCCGAGGCTGCTTATTACATTGAAAGCAATGGTGAAGCGGCTATTATTGATCCCCTGAGGGAAACAAAACCATATATTGATAAAGCAGAGCGCAATGGTGCGAGGATAAAGTATATCCTTGAAACGCACTTTCATGCTGATTTTGTAAGTGGTCATATTGATCTGGCAAAAAAGACAGGGGCCACTATCGTTTTTGGTCCTACCGCAGCACCTGCTTACGATGTGCATGTGGCAAAAGATGGCGAAGAACTACAGTTGGGAAATGTAAAACTAAAGGTATTGCATACGCCCGGCCATACGATGGAGTCAACTACATATCTGCTGATAGATGAAAATGGGAAGGCGAATGCTATATTCACCGGTGATACATTATTTATAGGTGACGTAGGAAGACCGGATCTTGTACAAAAGGTTAAAGCAGAAATTACCCCCCAGATACTGGCAGGTCATTTATTCGATTCCCTCCGAAATAAGATAATGACTTTGCCTGATGAAGTGATTGTATATCCCGGGCACGGCGCCGGCAGTGCATGCGGAAAGAACATGAGCAAAGAAACAACTGATACATTGGGCCACCAGAAACAGGTAAACTATGCTTTAAGGGCCGACATGAGCAAAGAAGAATTCATTAAAGCTGTTACGGATGGACTCGTTGAACCACCTCAGTATTTCCCAATGAACGTATTGATGAATCTTAAGGGAGGAATTGCCAGCATTGATGATATAATTTCTAAAGGTAAACGTCCGCTTACAGC
>JAKQEA010000152.1 GCA_029558715.1 Bacteroidota bacterium
GCTGCCGGAGATTGGTGCCATCTCTATTGACAAGATAAATATCATTGTTCCGCATTCCTTTTTTCCTCCCGGTAAAAGCAATTTTTTTTCCATCGGGAGAAAAACTGCAGGACGTCTGCTCTATATCATCCATTTTAATTAATGGCTTTATGTCAGTTCCATCCATATTCATAACCATAAGCCGGTAATTTCCATTCCAATACCCTGAGAAAACAATCTGACCTTCCGGGGTAATAATGGGGCTGCTGGCCCGCAATACACTCGCTGTTGTGTCAGGATTATAAGTAAGCCGCTTCAGGCTGGTGCCATCCGTATTGATACTGTAAATTTCAAACTCAGCCCAGCTTTTGGGGTTTCTGTCCCTGTTGCTGCGAAAAATTATTTTACTGCCATCGGGAGTAAAGGCGGGTTCCAGGTCAATAGCGGTATCATTGGTGACTTGTTTTTTTATTGAGCCGTCTTCGTTGAACAAAAAAATATCGTATTGTGATTTTATGGCTCCGGCCGGTTTATGAGAAAAACCACCGGCGTATAAATTAAGTTCCCCACTGAAATCAATATCCTGATACAATCCTTTGGCATCAAAAAGAAATTTTTCATCTTTCGTTTTTATATCATAGCTGTAAAGCCCGGCTTGTTTCCCTGAGCTGTCCTTACCCACCTGGAACCAGCATTTAGAACCTGAAGCCATTACCATCCAATTAGAGCCTGAATAGTCAATGATTGATTTGTCCCTTTTACCATTCATATTCATCAGGTGAATAGAGTTTTCGGCAGTCACCGTATCATGCCATAACACATAGGCTATTCTCCAGTTCTTATTCTGTGAAAAAGTAACTTCGCCAATAAGTAATAAAAAAATCGTTAGTAGTTTTTTCATTGTAACCATTATGTGACTCCTATTTCTAGCCGGCTTGTTCATAAGCCTGCTTTATCCAGTCAAATAATTCTTTACCAATCAATTTTTCATCTTCTAGTTTAATCCGGTGAGTACACATGGCATTCCAGCTTCCGGCAGTGATAGCAATGCCTGACGGGGCCACTCCTTTAATATTCAGGCCCACATCTAACCGGTCCTTAGTTGATGGCTGAATCAGTGCAAATTGTTTTTTTCTCCGAAGGCTTACATAGGATTTTTTAGGTGCCACTTCTATATCTTTTCCCAGCTTGTTTATCTCAGTCATTATCTTATCATACCAGGGTTTCAGATTTTCTTTCCCCTTGTATTGTTCTGTAATCAGATCATCACTGTTTTCTGCCGCACCCGCATGAGATTGTTTGGCAAAATGAACTACTGTATTGGCATTACCATGGGTAAAGCCATGTTTTTCCTTCAGGAAATTAACCAGCTCTCCATGTTTCGCAAACCCGGATTTATTGACAATGTCAATCCACTGTTGCAGTGTTTTACCGGTATTTTTTTCAATATTGGCTATCTGTGTCTGTGTAGCTTTGTCCATTGATTCGATTCCCATATTGATATAATTTAATTACGGCAAGATATTGAAAACCAACCTACCCGTATTGGAAAAAATTTACCTTTATCTGACCGGGATATAGTTTATGTAGTCGCCCCGTAATTCCATATAAGCCGATGGGTTGAAACCGGAAAACCGTTTAAACTCATTGATAAAATGAGCCTGGTCATAGTACCCGCAGTCAAGCGCCAAGCCAGTCCAGTTGATTTGCCCGGGGTTATTCTCTAACAACTGCACTGCCTGCTGAAACTTGAGAACACTTACATATTGCTTGGGATTGATGCCGGCATACTTTCCAAAAAGACTGATCAGGTGTTTGCTGCTGTAGCCGGTTTTATGGGTTATTTTACGGATAGAAGTCTGCGAAGGGTTATTGCTGATTTGAGATATGCAGTACCTGATAGCCGGGTGAACTTCAACGTGGTTTTTTATGCGTTGCAGCAAATAGGTTTCTGCAACTGCAAATTTTTGTGCTGAGTCTGGCTGCTCCAGTAATTGCTCACGGAAAGAAAGCAGTTCGTTGCCAAATACCAGTTCTGCATCTACTACTTTATCTTTTATTTCCAGTACCGGCATATGTAAAAAAGACCAGGCCATCCCGGGTCGAAAACGTATCACCAGCATTTCTGATTCAGCGGCCCTTGCCTGGATGGAAATAAACTCTGTTCGCATACCTGAAAGCCAGGCCCGCTTACAGGACTGCATTTCTTTCAGCGAATCATTATCATATATATGTTTAACAACTTCAGTAAGGTCAATGATTAAATCAATGCCTCCGTCGGGCAGCAGTCGCTCTATTGTATGCGGAGGCTGGTAGCCCTTATAATAAGTAATCAGCTCAACATAGTTGCCCAGAGGAAAAGACGGGATGTGAAATTGTAATATCAACAGGTTGTTTTTTTATGTTTTAACCGGTTGCCCAAACTGTAATAAATAGCCATTGATATCATACACACCAAACTCCCGCATGCCATAATCAAATGTTTCAATCGGGTAACAGACCTTGCATTTATCTTTCAGTTTTTCCCACCAGGCATCGGCATTATTGGTATTAATATAAAATGAACCGGTGAAATGAGGTTGTTTAAAAGGAATATGCGCATTAGGCAGCGCAAACATAAAATCGGCGCCATGTAACTGCACTCTTGCAAATCCGTAACCCGGAACAAAATCGCTGCAGGTAAAGCCCAATACATCCACATACCAGTCTACTGTTTCTTTGAGCTGGCTAGTGTACATCAGCGGAGTGACTTTGTTCAGGTTCATATTATTTTCTCTTCCGGTGGTCTTTAAATCCGGATTCATACATATTAATCCAATCCTCAACAGTTATTTTGGATGCCAGCTCCCCGATTAAATCAAATGGAATGTCTTCTGGTTTTTTATAACGGATACAGCTTTTGCCCATATCTAATTTTTTAGGGCTGGCTTTTGCATGTGCATCCTGAAACCACTTGAGCAATTTGGGGTTAGCATAAATGCCCATGTGATAAAGATTAATGGAGTTTTTCTGTGAGGCAAGGCCCATGAATGGCAACGGATCTTTGGGATTGCAATGATACCCGGCAGGGTAAATGCTGTGTGGCACAGACCAGCCCATCATGCCATAGCCCATTGTTTCTTTAAATCCTTTAGGCAGGTTTTTCTTTATTACCGAACGGAGTTTCGCCATTGCCTTTTGCCGTTCTTCGGGAATTTCAGCTAAATAAGCATCTACTGTTGCGGCTTTAGATTGCATAACGAAGTTTTTAGAAATTTAAAATACGAAAAAACTCAGTCCATGGCCCCATCTCTTCTTTGTATTGTTTAGCCATTACCCTTGTTATTTGGGCGATATGCGTCAGGTCATGCACTACCCAGGTAGCCAGCAGATTTCTTAGTGTTACTTCACCCAAGGAAGGATGCATTCCTTTTTTATCAAAATCAGCTTCACTTAGCTTCAGCGATTTTAACCAGCCCAGGTTCTCATTCCGCAATTGCTCAAACTCATCTAATAATTGCAGCAAGTTCTTCCCTTTACTTTCTTCAAACTGGGCAAAGCGGTCATATGGGGTAAAGGGTAATGTTGTGCTGTGTTCCAGTATCCTCCGGATACGAATGGTCCAGTCAGTCTTTTCTCCATGAACCAGGTGACCAACCACATCATATGGTGAAAATGTTTCAGGGCCTTCATTATTCATAACCCAATCATCGTTCAGGTGGCTAAGTAATGATTTCAGAACGGCAGGAGTACTCCCCAGTACCTGATATGATTTGTCAATAGTGAATGTCATTTTTTCTTCGCGGTCTTTTTAGGCACTGTTTTTTTCTTACTTGCCTTAGCAATTTTATTATACTCCAACGCAAGCTGTACCCAGTAATCCAATTTCTTTTTTGTGGTTAATACATCCGCATCCACAAATACAAATCCTTTCATCACCCTGCCGGTAAAGTCCATTGGTTTACATCCATCTTTCTCCATTACCTCATCATACTTTGCCGGGTCAAGCCGCACCATCAGCCGGTCTTTCTCCACACCCACACACATTTTATCATTCACCATAAAACATAAACCGCCGAACATAGCTTTCTCCTCCACATTCTTATGTGTAGCAGCAATTAATTCCCGGGTCATGTTTGCCAGTTTTTCGCTGTAGGCCATGGTGAATTTTTAGAGATTCAATAATTGCCCAATGCCATCTTTTTTATTACGTAAATCAGTACCGGCCTGGTATACTGATTTTAAATTGGTGAGATAATAGGTCCAGCCGGTTTTACAGCCCACATGCCAGGTGAGTCTTCCAGTTTCATCGTCGGGAATATCTTCCTGTGCTATTTCAACAATTGTTTCTCCCAGTTCTTTGTAAATCCTCACCGTACAGTTACCTGCTTTGCCAAAGCTGAAGCGAAAGAAATCTTTATTATTACAATCTAATATAGTTCCATGTTCTACTGTTTCATCCGGCCAGCCATGCCACATCCACTTAAAGGTGTCGCCTTTCTGCACAGGTTCATTTTTTGCTCTAGTTGTTCCATCAGCGGTTTTGTACTCACTCAATCTTAAAAACCAGCTTTCAATACCGGCACGGGTGGCCCATGCAGTATAGAGTGCTTTCGGCGAAGCATTTACATCAATACGAACAACAAATCTGCTCCAGTTTATTTCTTCCATGGCTTAGTCTTTTATTCGGAATAAAAAAAATCTGATTTCTTGTCCGGTTGTTGCGGTCCGCCATCCACAACTGCATGAATGGAATCTTTGTTCACCAGCTTGTATGTTATTCGTTTTGGAAAATCATGCTGTGGGTTTTCCGCAACAAACCCTGAATCTGAAAACGAGGTAAGCTTAAACTCAACCGGCAGTTCATTATTTTGTCCGGTCGCTTTTGCTTCGTAATAAAATTCATTTGCCCGCCTGAACAGCCTGATTGTTTCAAAAGGTATAACGGTATCTCCTTTCACCACATCTGAACTTCCCTCCATCAGGCTGTCATTAATCGTCTTCCATTGTTCTGTAACCGTTGCTTCACTTTCCTTCATAGCCCATTCGCCATTCAGCCAGATAAACCGGGCAACCGTTTCCGGATTTTCTTTTCCAGTATTGTTATTACAGGCAACTGCCCATAAAGCTACCAGGATGATGCAAACAGATGGTATAATATTTTTTGCAGGCATATACTTATTTTTCCAGTAACGCTTTCAGATTGCTCAACCCGGTACTAAAGTCGTTACCAATGGATTTTTCCATATTCATGAACAACTTCATAATGTTCATGGGATAATTCATCTGGCCTTCGAAACCCCAGCTTACTTTGGTACTATTATCACTTAATGCTTCTGTGGTCATTGCAGACTGTGCAACTGATTTAAATGGCTTTATAAAGCGAAGTTCTGTGCTTAGTTTCCGGCCTTCTTCAATGCCGGTTATTTCCTGCTCGCCGGCTCCAACCTTTTTATTTCCTTCCCATGCACTTACAAAGCCTACCGTCGCATCTGTGCCCCGGTACTCTTTTTTCATATCAGGGTCCATACTGCCCCACTTACTATAGTTGTCCTGGTTTTTTAACTGTTTGATATAGTTAAACACTTCGGCATTAGGCTTATTAATTATAATCTCCCGGGTGGCTTTCATACCTTTTGGGATGAACAGTCCGGCTATCAATAAGGCGGCAATAATGCCGAGAATGATATATAGTATGATCATTATTATTTTTTTTAGTGTTGTAAATATTTTTCCGGAACCGAGTGCAATGCAATACGGTTGCCTTCTGTGTCTGTAAATACCGCCATATAGCCGTACTCAGGGCTTATTTCTGTTTTAGGCACCATAATTTTTCCACCTGCGGCCTCCACCCTGTCCAGAAAAATCTTAACATCGGGGTTGCCATTCAGGTAAATCAGCGGGCCATCCGTGGAGGAAGGCTTATGGAAACCGCCGCTGTCAATTAGTGTTCCTCCAATCCCTTTCATAGGATCATCAATCGGAAACATCCGCATTTTTGTTTGTTGAAAATCCATGGGCTGCATTTTAATTTGAAAAACTGTTTCATAAAATTGCTGTGCCCTGTCAATGTCGGTGGCCGGTATTTCAAACCAGCTGATAGCGTTATCCATGTTGATTGTTTTGGTTATTTAGAAGTAATTTTTACTTTTTCTTTCATCTCCCTATATGCTGTACTTATTAACTCCTCCAGTACCTTTATATCTACATCCTGCAGCTTATTGATATATAAACATGATACGCTGGTTTTATATTTCCCCAGTCGTTTCAACAGCCCGGGATAATGGCTAATAAATGGCATGATATAAAGTGTAAGGTTTGCCTTTCGTGGAGAGAAACCAGTAATAAACCAGTCGCCCTCCTGTTTGCTTCTTTCCGACTTATAATGGTAACTGCCGAATCCCACAATACTGCTTCCCCACATTTTGGGTTTTTCTTTGGTTATCTTTTCATCATGCCAAGAATAACCAAACTATCATCCAGCCGCTTATTGGCGGCAGGAGATTCCAGGAAACTCATTACGCTGCCATCATTCTTTTTTGTTTTCAGTTCCGCCATTGCGATAAATTTAATTAATACTTAAATACTCAGTTCTGCTTTTCAGCAAAAGCCTTGAACAGGTCCAGGTATTTCTGCGATTGCCTCTTAAAAGTGCCGGGCATCAGCCAGCCAATCAGCTTCATCATCCCGCTGAATTTAAACTCACTTTCAGAAACCCATTTTGTTTTACCCGAAGCCGTTTCAATAAAAAAGTTTTTTTGAACATTATAAACCCCCTTTGCTTCATAGGTGCCATGAAATTCTTTTGGTAAATTTCTGGCAGTAATCGTTTCAATCATTTCAATATCCCGTTTACCCATCTTGTATTTGAGTTTTGATTTGGCACCCGGCTGACCCGGTGTGCCGCTTATGGGTTCCATGCTGATAAAGCCGGGTTGCCATTGGGGCATGTTGGCAGGATTGTCAAACAACTCAATCACTTTACTTAGCGGCTGGTTGATTTCAACTTCATTAGTATATTTCATGTGATAATTTTTGTTTTAGAAATTTGGCACATAGTATAATCAAAATATTTTTTTAATTTACTTACTAATGCTCAGCGTTTGTATCCAGCCAGTGAAAAAGGTTTAAAATAAACTGAATATTCTGCGGAGCCTCCGGTGCATTAAACCCTACTGCGTCATCCCTTCTTAACTGGGCTGTAAACATAGCCGCTTCGCCAAATACCGCTATTCTGCCTTTTCCTGATTTCATAATTGCGCCCATTGCTTTTGAAGCCAGGCTTTGCCGGATTGTCTTATCATTTATTCTCCAGGCTGTATCGGTTATAATTACGGTATCTTTTGCTGTAAATAACAATACCGGTTGTGCAGCGGAAGGGTATGAGAATGCCGAACCTGTAAATGCCGCTACACTGTCTACCTTCTCACGGGAATTACGTCCCTCCGCTATAGATGATGTCATTGTTTTATCCTTTACACGAAAAACCGAAGGAGGCCATCCATTCATGTTATTATCGGCGAAGCCGTTGATAAAATTAAATCCAAATGCTTTTGCCAGCACATCAGCAGCGCCGGCAAACGGCATATGGTCGGCAATAAACAGTAACCTTCCTCCCTTATCAACCCAGTTTTTTATAGTCTTTACTTCTGTTTCGGTAAATGCAGAATAAACAGGCAGGTACCAGCGGTCGACATTATTTGCTGCTAGCGCATTTGAAATTACAAGGATATGACAGTGGGATAAATTTTCTTTCGTGGAGGAGCTATCCAGGCTTTTTATATCATATCCGTCCTTTTCCAGTAAAATTTTCAGGGGTGCAAAATTTCCATTTGAACGGTGAAAATTATTATGTGCACCGTCAATTAGTACGACAGGGCCCTTTCCCGGGTCATATTGTGTCTTATTTAATTTCAACTTTGCGGCAAACAAAGTATCTGGCGCCTGCTGGGCTGTAGTCGAAGCAAAAATTAATAAGCAACTCAGTATTGTTAGTGTTCTATTCATTTGCTTTCAGCCGGGGCCATATCCGTATTCCAAATTTCCCTGTACAGTTTCCATTTACCGTCTTCCTGTTTCCAGATAGTTATAAACTTTCCTTTATCTATAGTTCCGCCCTTACCATCCGGAAAACTATACCTTCCTTCTTCTACCACAAAATCGGCATTGCCATAAAAGTTTCCTGCGGGTAATTCAATTTTCGCTTCTTTATTGTTACCATTATTATAAAAGAAGCTCCGGATAGAATCTCTGCTCGTTACAGCAGGCATTCCGGGAGAATAGACCTTTGCATCAATACAATACCTGTCAGCATAAAAAGTGGAATCGTTACTCATAAACCGTTCACCGTAACTTTCATTCATTTTTATGATATGCGCCTTTACAGAATCGATGCTGAAATCATTTTTGGTTGCTTTACCTGGCTCTTTTGACTGGCAGGCAAGTAGATTGACAGCGAGCAACAGGAATGTAAGTTTTCTCATAATAATTATTTTGGGACATTTAAATTACAGAAATAAGTAATGAGTTGCCGTGCCGTTCATCACGGTAAAAGCTCATTTAAACTCATTCCAGTACTTAATGATAAAAAACAACAGGATAAGAGTGGAAGGAATTGCCACATACAGGTGATACCAAATACCAAAATAAATATCGAATGCAATAACTGCAATACCGCAGGCTATAACAAGGTAAACAGCCCAGGGTTTCATCAATAACATGCCTGCCAGGGCTATTATGTTTATTATGGGTAAAAGGCGGAATATATTGAATGCCGTTTCAGTAAGTTTTGGGAACTGGTCAACAAACTCCTGCTTTGCAGTGAACATTTTGTAAAAGGCAAAACCGTTGCCAAGCAACATTAATAACATAAATATGGTATAAACAGGGAAACGCATCGTTATTTACAAATTTCAGAAAATAATGACTCCTCTATCTCGAGAGCTTTGAAGTCACCCTTCTCTATACTGAGATTAACTGCTACACCACTCATCACAAACTTACTGAACCGGTGTTCCATCTTCAGTATCAGGCCGCCTCCGGCTTTTGTTCCATAAACATCCCAGTTATAGGCTTTATGGTTTTTGTAGGTTACCGGTGCAATCTTAATATCTGTGGTGTAATAATATTTTACCCAAGAATTTTTCTTTTGCAGTTCAAGAATACGGCAGGAATAGCCAAGAATTTCTTCCTCTGTCGCATAATCTTTTACAAAAAGAACTGAGTCGCTCATTATACTATAATCTTCACATTCATATTTTTTTGAAGAACCTGGTTCGGAAAGACATTTATTCAGGTTGCCGGAATAATAAAAAGTAAATGTATCTGCGCCGGTAAAACGACTTTGGTAATTACCGGTATCATACCGGAAGTACCCATTGGCAGGTCTTAGTCTTTTCAATGAATCCGTATTGAGCGAATCGCTTATATAAGTATAAGTATATTGAACCGTTCCTGTAAAGTATTTTTCTTTCCCCTTTTTTACACATCCGGCATAAAAAAGCAGTAATAATGATATGAGAAAGTCTGTATACCTCATTTCTTCCTCCTGTATTCCAGGTCGTATTCAACAATCCATGTTTTACCACCATCATTGCTCAGCTCACCAAACTGACGAACTTTATTATTGTCGAGTTTTGTAAATGTAAGTCTGCGCATAAATTGTTTTCCATCAGGGCCGGTTACTTTGTCTGCATAGTAAATGATCTTGCCGTTGCTTCCTTCACCCCGTAGAAATTCTGTAGTGTTACCTGTATTATCTGTCCAGGTTTGCTGCCATTGTTTGGTAGCAGCGTTGTATGAATTAAAACTTTTCCCGCTGTAGATTAACCCTTGTTGTGCATTGGCACTGGTCCACTCTTCGAGAATTACACAGCTATCTAAAATCACACTGATTTTGCTGTCACCCCCTTTTTGCCCGTTTTTGCCAAATGCTTCCCATTCGCCGATCCAGAAATCAAATTGCCGGAATTCAGGCCGGGAGCAGGGTTTTTGAGCCATAACAACAAAAGCAAAAAGAGTTATGCTGGTTGTAAAAAATAGTTTTCTCATTTTAGTCAGTTTTATCTTTTAGAGACAGCAGCTCTGTGTATTGTTTCAGTCCGTCCGTCAACTTATTTGGCCGGACAACAAGTTAAAATAAAAAACCGTTACAGCTTTAGGCCGAACGGTCTGTGTTTATGTATTAACAAATTACTTCTTTAGTTACCTCCTGAAGGAGGGCCTCCGCCACCTGGCCGTTGCGGACGCATAGATGGTTCTATTTTTTCTTTCCAAATACCATATTGCTCCTGGGTAAGCACTGCTTTTAAAATTTCATCCTGTGCATCTGTATATTTTTTTCTTTCCGCCATCATCGTTTCCCGGTCTGGCCTTTCGCCGCCTGCAAAAATTTCCTGCATCCGCTGATCCTGCTTTTTATATAAAACAGTGAGTGCTGTATCAATCATAGCCAGTTTGGAAGCTTCCAGCTTAAAAGCACTGTCTAATTTGGCATGTATAGTGGCCGCCCTTTCTTCGGGGGTACGACGTTGAAAACCACCACCAGGCTGTGCATACGTAATTACTGAAAGAACTACAGAAACCATCAGTACTAAAAAAATCTTTTTCATTGAAATTGTTTGAGTTTAATTAATAGCTGCGCCTTCTTTCTGACGCAAGAATAGGGAAAAACATTCGGCTTCAGGTAAATTAAACTCCCTGCCCGGTGTTTACTTTTTTCCAACCATATCCTCCACCTGCTTAATCGCTTTGATGGTTTTAAATACAGAATCCGGCGTCACCGAAATACTATCAATACCAAGTTCCACCAGGAATTGTGCAAAATCCGGAAAATCAGAGGGCCCCTGACCGCAAATACCCACTTTTACTTTGTGCTTCTTTGCAGATTCAATCAACATCGTAATCATTTTTTTAACCGCTGCATTGCGTTCGTCGTATAAATGCGCTACCAGGGAAGAGTCCCTGTCAAGACCAAGTGTCAGCTGTGTAAGGTCGTTGGAGCCAATGGAAAAGCCATCAATGTGTTTAGCAAATTCATCAGCCATCAGTACATTGGACGGAATCTCAGCCATCAGGAAAAGTTCCAGTTGGTTTTCTCCCCGAATCAGTCCATATTCATTCATTGTTTCCTGCACTTTCAACAGCTCACCCACGGTACGACAAAAAGGAATCATCACCACTACATTGTGCAGCCCCATTTCTTCCCTTACCTTTTTAATGGCCTTGCACTCCAACCCAAAAGCCGCTTTGTATTCGTTGGAATAATAGCGGGAAGCTCCCCGCCAGCCGATCATTGGATTCTCTTCATGCGGTTCAAAATGGTTTCCGCCTAAAAGATTGTAATACTCGTTGCTCTTGAAATCTGAAAATCTTACAATCACTTTCTCCGGGTAAAAAGCTGCTGCAATTTTTGCAATACCATATGCCAGTTTATTGATGAAAAAATCTTCTTCATTCTCAAAACCGGTTATCCTCTTTTCAATTTCCGTGGTCAGCGCTGCATCATTCAACTGTTTATGCTGCATCAAAGCCAGCGGATGTACTTGTATATAATTATTGATAATAAACTCCTCTCTTGCTAATCCTACGCCTTTATTGGGTAAATGAGAAAAGTTAAAGGCCATTGCAGGTGAAGCCACATTAAGCATCAACGGAGTTTTTATTTCCGGTAATTCATCCAGGTTGAATTGTTCCTTCCTGAATTTAATTTCTCCTTTATAGATCAATCCCACATCACCTTCAGCACAAGAAGCGGTTATCAATTGCCCGTCTGTCAGCATCTCCGTTATATTCCCGGTACCAACAATCGCAGGCACTCCTAATTCTCTTGCCACAATTGCCGCATGACAGGTTCTTCCTCCTTTGTTAGTTATTATCGCCGATGCTTTCTTCATGATGGGCTCCCAGTCCGGGTCAGTCATATCTGTTACCAGCACATCGCCGTTCTTAAATTCATGTCCTTCTGTTACCCGTTTGTCAAGCGAGAAAAGAATATTCACTTTCCCCGAAGCAATTTTATCTCCCACTGCAATCCCTTTTGCAATAAGTTTATCTGCCCTGTTTTCATCATCAATGTAATACTCAGTAACTAACCGGTGGTTTTTTTGAGAATGAATAGTTTCGGGCCTGGCTTGTACAATAAATAATTCCTTGCTTAATCCGTCGATAGCCCACTCAACATCCATTGGTGTCCATTTGTTTCTGATACGGGTATAATACTCCTCTATCTTCACCACCCAGTTGGCCAGCTGCAATACGGTCTCTTCTCTAAGACTGAACCTTTTTTGCATGACCTTTTCAACAGGAATAATTTTTACTCTTTCATCGGGATCATCACCATATACCATCATCTTGTCCTTGTTTCCCAGCTTTTTCTCGATAATGGAGCTAAATCCCTTTTTTAATGCGGGTTTAAATACTATGTATTCATCCGGAGATATAGAGCCCTGCACAATGAGTTCTCCCAGTCCAAAAGATGCATTTATGACAACAGCATCCTTAAAGCCACTCTCGGTATCAATAGAGAATGCAACACCAGATGCACCAAGGTCAGATCGTACCATTTTTTGAATACACACCGAAAGACCAACCGCAAAATGATCATATTTGAAGTTTTCCCGGTAACTGATAGCCCTGTCTGTGAATAAAGAAGCAAAACAGTTACGTACAGAATCAATCAATGCCGCAGGACCCCTGACATTCAGGTAAGTTTCCTGTTGTCCTGCAAAGCTTGCGTCCGGCAAATCTTCAGCTGTGGCAGAAGAACGAACAGCCACATCAGTTTCCTTTTGCTCATAATCCCCTGATAATTTATAGTACTGTTTTATTATCTGGCCGCTTATTTCAGGTGGAAATTTACTGTTCCTTAACATCTGCCTTATTTGTAATCCACCCCTTCGAAGTGATTCAATATTATTAAAATCTATACCACCTATCATTTGCCTGATAGATGAGTCCAGGTTATTAAACCGTAAAAATTCACGGTATGCTTCTACTGTGATAACAAATCCATTGGGAATATTAATACCGAGACTACTGAGATGCTGTATCATTTCGCCCAGCGAAGCATTTTTTCCGCCGACGGTTTCCACGTCGTTGATACCAACTTGATTGAGTGGTAATGTAAAAATCTGATCAGGCATGAATAAGGATTAAGGTTGGTTAAGGGTTTGGTGTACTAAATCAGGAAAAGCAACATAAGAGAATACAGTTCGAATTCTTATCTTAAATGCTATTCCAAAATACTCATTCATCTTAAAAAATCCTATCTGTCGTGTCAGCCAAACACATAGTTTTATTTGATATAATTTCTCCGTCTATCCTGTTTCCTGTTTAAGTGGGTATTTTCCCTATTTTTCATTTCTATGCCTCTACTTAGTAAACTGGTATTTGAAATAACTCGTTATCTTGCACCTCCTTAATTATTATTACACTTTATGGAATACAGTAAATTAGTTGCCGTGACCGGGCTGCCTGGCTTGTTTGAGTTGATTAACAGTAAAACTGACGGGGCCATTGTCCGCTCCCTGGAAGACAAAAGCACACGGTTCGTATCAAGTCGTATTCACAATTTTTCCCACCTGGAAAGTATTGAGGTATACACAGTTCGTGACAATGTGAACCTGGTAGACGTTTTTAATGCCATGGATAAGGCCGGTTTAAAATTGCCGGATGATAAAGATGCTGCAGCTGTAAAAAAATATTTCGAAAAAGCCTATCCTGATATGGACTTCGAGAGAGTGTATGCCAGTGATATGAAGAAAATGGTAAAATGGTTTGACATCCTGAAAAAGAATAATGTTGAAATCAAACTTTCTGAAATTCCGGAAGAGGAAGCGGAAGAAACAGTAGTTGCTGAACCGGTTGCAGAAGAAAAACCCGTTAAAAAAGCAAGAGCAAAGAAAGAGGCTGCGGTAAAAGAAGAAGCAGAAGAAAAACCAAAGAAAACTACGAAAAAAAAGAAAGCAGAATAAATAGCTAATTAGCAAATTTGATAATGTGCTAATGAACCCTGTACTACAGGACACCTCATTAGCACATTAGCTTATTATCAAATCATCCCATTATGACTTACTCTGCGGATATTAAAAAATTACCCCGTCACTTTTTGCCTGCTGATTTCAGTATTAGTAATTGGGAAAGCCTGGAACCCTATCTCAAAAACCTGGAAGAAAGAGAGATCAATTCAGTTGCTGACCTGGAAAAATGGCTAAAAGATGCCAGTGAGATTGAAGCCGTGATCAGTGAAGATGCCTGCTGGCGGCAAATTAAGATGACCTGTGATACAGAGAATAAAGAACTGGAAGAAGCTTTTAGCTTCTTTATGATGGAGCTGCAACCAAAAATCCAGCCTTATTCAGATAAGCTGAATAAAAAACTGGTAAACTGCGTGTTTACCAAAGAGCTGGATCCCAAAAAATACTTTACCTACCTGCGAAACGTAAAAAAGAATATTGACATCTTTCGGGAAGAAAATATACCTATCAATGCAGAGCTGAATGTGATGCAACAACAGTTTGGTATGATTTCCGGTAAAATGACCGTTGAAGTAAAAGAACAGGAGTATACATTACAACAAGCGGCCAGGTTCCTGGAAGACCCCGATCGCAACCTGAGAGAGGAAGTATACAGGAAGATCAGCGAAAGAAGATTACAGGATAAACAGGCTTTAAATGACCTGTTTAATTCACTTTTGCAAAAACGCCACCAGGTGGCAATTAATGCAGGATTTGAAAATTACAGAGATTACCGTTTTCTTGAGTTAGGCCGGTTCGATTACAGCAAGGAAAACTGTTACCAGTTTCATGAAGCAGTGAAACTGCATGTGATGCCGCTGGTAAACCAGCTCTATGAAGCCAAAAAGAAAAAGCTGGGATTAGAAATTCTTCGACCCTGGGATATAGAAGCAGAATCGGCCGGCACCCAGCCTTTACGGCCTTTTAAAACAGGGGCGGAATTAACTGATAAAACTATCACCTGCTTTAATGAGTTGCGTTCTTTCTTTGGTAGCTGTCTTTCTAAAATGAGGGAAATGGGAAGGCTTGATCTTGAAAGCCGGAAAGGGAAAGCCCCGGGTGGCTATAATTGCCCATTGGCGGAAACAGGCGCCCCTTTCATATTCATGAATGCAGCCGGCACATTGGATGATGTAACTACTATGGTTCATGAAGGCGGGCATGCTATCCATTCTTTTGTAGCACATGAGCTGGAGCTTACCGGTTTCAAAGAATATCCCACAGAAATTGCAGAAGTGGCCAGTATGGCCATGGAGTTGTTCAGTATGGATAAATGGGAGGTATTTTTTGAAACGGAAGAGGAACTGAAAAGAGCCAGGGAACAGCAATTAGAAAGGGTGATTACCATATTTCCCTGGATCGCAACCATTGATAAATTCCAGCACTGGGTTTATGAAAACCCGGTACATACTGAAAAAGAAAGAGCTGATAAGTGGCTTGAGATCCTGGATGAATTTTCCTCCCCTGTCATTGATTTTTCCGGGCTGGATGAATACCGCCGTTATTCCTGGCACCGGCAATTGCATTTATTTGAGGTTCCTTTCTATTACATTGAATATGGAATAGCCCAGTTGGGAGCCATTGGTTTATGGCAACAGTATAAACAAAACCCGGAAACTGCTATTAA
>JAKQEA010000019.1 GCA_029558715.1 Bacteroidota bacterium
GGCGGCAGTTCATGGACGGTTATCTCTTCTTCAGTACCGGCAGGTACTACAAGACTTAGCTGGTCAGTTCCTGCTGGAGCTAATACATCCACTGCATTGATAAGAGTTACCAGCGGTTCGGTTACCGATGTAAGCGATGCAAATTTTAAAATTCTGGGAACAGTTACAGGATTTAGCGGAAGCGGTGTTAGCTGTAACGCTGGCGAAGTAATTTTCAACTGGGCAGTAGTTAATAATGCCACTCATTATGATATTTACCGGCATGATGCAACAACCGGGCAGTTTGTAGTACTGGCTTCCAATATTGGAGGCACCACTTATACTGCAACAGGTCTTACACCTAATACAAGCATGTGGTTTACAATCAGGGCAAAAAATACAACTACCAATTCAGAAAGTGAAAGATCAAATGCCATCAATGTAACTGTCTCCAATGGTGGTGGTGGTTTAGGTTCGGTGGGTGCCATCAGCGGGCAACAAATAGTATGCGGCACACCCAGCAACGTTGTTTATTCTATTGCAGCTGTAACCGGTGCCACTGGTTACACATGGACAGCTCCGCCCGGTGCCACCATTGCCAGCGGACAGGGAACCACTACAGTTGGTATAAATTATATTGCCGGCAGCACCAGTGGTAATATAAGTGTATTTGCAAGTAATGGCAGTTGCCAGACCGCACCTTCTACCTTAGCCATTACAGTAGGCAGCACAGCTGTTGCAGCACCAACAAGCGGTGGTGATCAATCACAAACTGTTTGTCCCGGTAATCCTGTTCCAACTCTTACTGCAACTGCAGCAGTGCCGGCAGGTCATACACTTACCTGGTACAATGCTGCAAGCGGCGGTACTACAGTCGCTAACCCAACTCTCAGCACTGTGGGAACTATTACTTATTATGCAGCCAGTATAAATAATAGTACCAGTTGTGAAAGTGTGGACAGAACTCCGGTTACACTCACTATCAGTGCTGTTCCGGCAGCTTCTGCTACAGCAGACGGGCCTACTACTTTCTGCCAGGGAGGATCTGTAGTACTTACAGCTAATGCCGGTTCATCCTATTCATGGAGCAACGGGGCTGGCACACAGTCTATTACTGTCAATTCAAGTGGTTCATATACTGTGACAGTAACAACAAATGGCTGCACTAGTACTTCTGCTGCTATTAATGTAACAGTTAATCCATTACCTGCGGCTAATATCACCGCAGGGGGTGCCACTACATTCTGCCAGGGAGGCAATGTGTTATTAACTGCGTCAGCAGGAAGTTCATGGCAATGGAGTAATGGAGCTACCACACAATCCATTACTGTAAACAATACAGGCAACTATTCTGTAACGGTTACCAATGCAGGCGGTTGCTCAGCTTCTTCTGCCGCCACAGCAGTAACAGTAAGTCCAAGTCCGGTAGTGAGTATCACTGCATCGCCGTATACAAATTTGTATCCCGGTCTTACCACTACGCTTACTGCGAATGTAACTCCAGCCGGTTCTTACACCTATGCCTGGTTTAACAATGGTAATCCGGTAACAGGAGCCACTTCATCATCACTTACCGGTATTGATCTTGATAAACTGGGAAGTTATACTGTAACAGTCACCAACACCAGCGGATTGCCGTGCAGCAATACATCTTCAGCAGTAGTGATTGGTGATTCAGCCACAGCCAAGCTGTTCATCCTTCCAAATCCGAATAACGGAGATTTTGATGTGGTATACTATAGTGCAGGTACTACTACTTATACATTGAGCATCTTTGATTCAAAAGGCGCTCTGGTTTATACTAAAGCATATAACATCAGTTCTCCTTATCAGCGAATGGATGTGGATATAAGGCAACATGGGAAAGGCATCTACCAGGTAGTATTAACAGACAGAACCGGCAAAAGAGCAGCCGTGGGAAGAGTGCTGATTCAATAAACTGGAAAGTATTATCAATAGAAAAGCCGGGCGAAATGTCCGGCTTTTTTTTGCATAGAAATCTTTTATTTCCCTGCGAGTTTTTTAACGTACTCATAAATTGACTGTTGGGCAGCCAGCGGGGTTTCAGATGATACGATTCTTTTATTTTCAAGATCATTAGATAATAATACCGCCTTGGTATTATCCCTTAACTGCAAAGCAAGGATATCCAATAACTCTTGCCTGAGCTTTTTATCATAGACAGGAAAACAAACTTCAATCCGGCTGTGCAGGTTTCGGTTCATCCAGTCTGCACTACCCATGAAACAATGCGGATCACCATCATTATGAAAAACAAATATTCTTGCATGCTCCAGGTACCTGTCAACTATCCGATGAACTGTAATATTCTCACTCTGTCCTTCAATTCCGGGTGCCAGGCAACAAATGCTGCGTACAAGTAAATGAACTTTAACACCTGCCTGGCTTGCCTCGTACAACCGGCTGACCATTTCTCTTTCCTGCAGGTTATTTAATTTAATGATAATGGAAGCAGGTTTACCTTTCTTTGCATTCTTGATCTCTTTTTCGATCAGCTTATTGAACCGCTTTATCATGTTGAACTGCGACACCAGCAAATGTTCAAAAGATATTTTACCATACAGGACCGGTTGTGTTCTTGACTGCAGGTAGGTAAAAAGCATGTCTAATTCTCTTCCAAATTCTTTGTTAGTGGTAAAGAATACATGATCAGTATAAAACCTGCCGGTAGCTTCATTGAAGTTTCCTGTGGCCATAAAGGAATAATCTTTCCATTGTTCATCCTCCCATCTTCTTACCAGCGCCACTTTAGCATGCACTTTCAATCTCGGAATACTATTGATGATCCGGATACCTGCCGCTTTCATTTTCTTCGACCACTTCAGGTTATTCGCCTCATCAAATCTTGCTTTCAGTTCCACAAAGACCGTTACTCGTTTGCCATTCCTGGCAGCGCTGATTAGAGCATTCACAATATGAGAATCTGCTGCCACCCTGTATAAAGTGATATATATTTCCTTCACATGCGGATCAATAGCAGCTTCATTAAAAAAACGAAGAATATAATTATAAGAATGATATGGCAAGTGCAGCAACTTTTCTTCCTCTTCTATTGATTGAAAAACAGACCGGTGATTATCAAATCCCGGATGTGCTACTGCCGCCCAGCCCTGTTGTGCCAGTTTCCCTTTCTGTGGATTAGGTAATCCTCCTAAATCTTTGAGGTTATGATAGCGGCCGCCTAATACTATTTCTTCAGTCCTCAGCATAAAATACTTCTGTACAAAATCTTTAATTTCTTCCGGCATCCGCTGATCCACCAACAGGCGGGTGGCATTTCCGCCCTCTCTTTTTTCCAATTGCTTTTCTATCTTCTCAGCAAGGTCACCGGTAAATTCATCTTCCAGGTTCATTTCTGCATCCCGGGTCAACTTAATGCTCCATGCTCCTTTAACTGTAAAACCCGGAAAGATCTCCTGAAGATTTTCCCTCACTACATCGTCTAAAAAAAGGATATAATGATCATCACCCAGCATAGGTAACTCATAAAATCTTGGCAAATTGAATGAAGGAATATTCAGGAGTGCATATTGGTCTTTACCTGCTTGCCCCGGTGATTCCAGCTGAACAATAAAGTAAAGTGCATTATTCTCAAGAAAAACCCCGGCCTGGTTTTCTTTCTGCAATAGTACTGGCTGGAGAAATGACAAGACTCTTGATAAAAAATATTCCCGAACGATCTCAGCATGTTCCTCTCTTATAGGGTCATCATAATAAAGGCAAATATTATGCTGCTGCAATTCAGGTATGATTTGCCTGGTCAAAATACTTCCGAATTCTTCCAATTGCCGGAAAACGGTGCGCTGTACCTGTTGCACCAGGTCACGGGGATATTCCTCCTCCAATGATAATTTTTTTGATTCAAGACTGCTGAAAGCAAAGATGGCGGGCATTCTAACCCGGAAAAATTCATCCAGGTTGGAAGAAAAGATTGACAGAAAGGAGATACGGCTGTAAAGAGGTACGGTCTTATCAGCCGCTTCCATCAATACACGGTGATTAAAACTAAGCCAGCTAAGGTCCCTGTTCAGAAAAACAAATTTCTTTTCGTCTGCCATTGGTAAGTGTTGAAAGTAAACTAAGATAATGGTTTTGTGTGAAGTGGCGAAGATAGTACCCGAAACAGTTAGCTTCCTGACTGGGCTCATTTATACTATACATCAACTGGTCTACCTTGCTATAGTGAAAATGACCGTCAGTAAAAAAAATTATAGTAATAAAGAACTGGCAAGAATATTCAACCAGATGGCGGACTGTTACAGGTATTTGGGCCCGGCAGAAAGATTCAGGTCTAATGCCTATGCCGGTGCGGCACAAACGCTTCGCAACATGTCGGAACCGGTGGAAACACTGGCAGATGATATAGAACAACTGGAAGACCTTAAAAGCATAGGTAAAAGTATTGCAGAAAAGATCATAGAATTCCTGGCCACGGGACAGATACAAACATTTGAAGAGCTGAAAAAGAAAGTACCCTTTCCTTTATTGGAATTGATGGATATAGAAGGTTTTGGCCCTGCTACCCTGCGGTTATTGCATGATGAACTCGGTATAACAACAAAAGCAGAACTTATAACTGCAATTGAAAAGGGTAAACTGGAAAAAATAAAAGGCTTTGCCTCCCGTAAGATCGAAAAGCTGAAACAGGCCTTGAAACTGGACAGCGCCAAGAAAAGATTACCACTTAAAGAAGCGCAACGGATTGCAGATAATTTATTGAAAGCAATAAAAAATATTGACGGTGTAAAACGGGCAACTATCGCCGGCAGTATCAGGAGAAAAAAAGAAACCATTGGCGACATAGATATTGTGATTACAGCAGATGAACGAAAATGGAAAAAGATCATTACCACTATTACCCAACTGCCACAGGCTGAAACAGTGATTGCCGCAGGAAAGACCCGTGCCAGCCTTGTATTAAAAACAAAACAAGTACAGGCCGATATCCGGATAGTGCATGAAGATGAGTACGGTGCAGCCCTGTTTTACTTCACAGGAAGCAAAGAACACAACATACAATTACGGAGCCTTGCCAAACAAAGAGGCTGGAAAGTGAATGAATATGGTGTATTTGAAAACAAAACAGGAAAGAAACTGGCCGGGAAAACAGAAGAAGAAATAAATGAGCTGTTTGGTATCAGTTTTATACCGCCGGAAAAAAGAATTGGTGGCAATGAGATCAACCGGGCAATGATTAATTAATTAGAGGACGGTTATCTAATTAACAGGCAGGGATTCTAAAACAGTTAACTCTGTTTATGATTTCCCTACCTGTTAATTTTTTTTCGCCAGTTGATATGCCCCTTATTGTCGAAAAAAATCAACTCCAGTAGTTTATTATTCTTAT
>JAKQEA010000170.1 GCA_029558715.1 Bacteroidota bacterium
TCTGGACACTGCAGCTGCCACTTCGATTCTTGTTTTTTCTAATAAATACCACAAAAACGCTTTTGCAGCACCCAAATTAGAAAAAGTAGTTTTGAATATCAAGTCGTTACAACGATAAGTTATCGGCTTGCGGAAAACAGGTGACCAAAGCCGGCACCATGGATGATAACGTTCTTAAGGTAAGCGTCATTGGTCCGGGTACGGTAAGCCAGGAGCAGTTTATTATTGACAACTGGCCGGTATATCCTGCAGATGAAGGTACTCATACTGACTACTGCATAGGCATGTGGAGCGCACCCGAGGCTACCCGCACATTCACCATTACCGGAGCCACAGCCGAAACCCAGATAAAATTCCTGGGGAACGACTATGATCTGCGGGCCACTGTAGTAACAATCAACAAGAACAGGATCTTCCTTGATGACATCAAGGTGGAGATCATACTTCCTTAGAGTTTTTGGGTTAGTTTCAATTAAAGGGGCGTTCATCTGAGGTGAGCGCCTCTTTTTTGATCTCTCTGCCGTGATAATGACTGAGAAATGCAGCATGGTTAATTCCTTGATGGAGACCTGACGTAACAACGTATGTGCTGAACCGGAAATTCTTTTATGATCCCGGAATTTTCATATTTCATTTTTTTTCATACTTTTACGCCGCTTTTAAACTAAAACAGTCTGAAAGCGTTCTGAAACAAGCATCATTTAAAACGGATCATATCTTTTACCAGAGGTTTAAATATGACAACTTTTATTAATGCAATGCACAATAAACTCAATAATGTGTAATTAAAACAGAAGCTCATGAAAAAAATCATTTCAGTTGTATCCGCACTCGTTGTAACAGGCTCTCTCTTTGCAGGAGGTCTTGTCACCAACACCAACCAGAGTGCACTATACACCAGGCTGCAGAGCCGCAATGCATCAACAAGCGTTGATGCTGTCTATTACAACCCGGCAGGTCTTACCAAACTCTCTGACGGTTTCCACTTCTCACTAAACAACCAGACTATCGGTCAGACGCAGAAGATAACCACTGCCTAT
>JAKQEA010000021.1 GCA_029558715.1 Bacteroidota bacterium
AATCATTACTTGGTTTAAAAACTATATTGACGCAAAATACCCGACTATTTAATTATGCTAACCCCAGAACTACGCTCAGACATCCTCAAAATATGGAACGCCTTCTGGACAGGAGGTGTCTCTAACCCACTGGCTGTAATTGAACAGATCACCTACCTGCTTTTTATTAAGCGGCTGGACGAATTGCAGACAGTCAAAGAAAATGAGTCCAATACCCTGGGCACCAAAGTGGAAAACCCCATCTATACCAAAGCACAGAAAGAGCTGCGCTGGAGTACTTTTAAAGATATGGACCCGGAGACCATGTTTCAGCTGTTCCGTAAAGAAAATGGAGTATTTGATTTCATGAAAAACTATGGCAGCAAAGACAGTGCCTTTGGCAAGTTTATGAAAAATGCCAATTTTATGATACCCACTCCCCGGTTGCTTGCCAATGTGGTGGACATGATCAGCGGAATTGATATGAAGGACCGGGATACCAAGGGCGATGTGTATGAATTTTTGCTGAGCCAGATCGCCAGCGCCGGGCAAAACGGGCAGTTCCGTACACCCCGCCATATTATTAAGATGATGGTAACGCTAATGGCACCCACTCCGGATGATGTGGTGTGTGATCCCTCTGCAGGCACCTGTGGTTTTTTGGTGAATGCAGCGGAATATGTAAGGCATCACCATCCCAAATCGTTTTACAATAAAAAGTTCCTGCAGCATTTCAACCATGATATGTTCATAGGAATGGAGTTTGATGCTACCATGATACGTATTGGTGCCATGAACATGATTCTCCATGGTATTGAAGAACCCTACCTGAAAGATGTGGATGCACTGAGTGAAGCCAATAACGGGTTTAATGAAGAAGCCACCCTGGTGCTGGCCAACCCGCCGTTTACCGGCAGCCTGGATAAAGAAGCCGTGGATGCTTCTATTCTGAAAACGGTGGACAGTAAGAAAACCGAATTACTGTTTTTGGCTTTGATGCTGCGGGGGTTGAAAAAAGGAGGCCGTGCCGCCGTGATTGTACCCGATGGCGTACTCTTTGGCAGCAGCAAGGCCCATAAAAAAATACGGGAAGAGTTAATTAATAAACACAAACTGGAAGCGGTGATCTCCATGCCCTCCGGTGTGTTTAAACCCTATGCCGGGGTGAGCACCGGGGTTTTAATATTTACAAAAACCACTACCGGCGGCACCGACAAGGTTTGGTTTTACGATATGAAGGCCGATGGCTATAGCCTGGATGATAAACGCCAGCCGCAGGGCGAAGAGTTTGGCAGTTTTGAAGAACTGGAAAACCTGGTAAGCAGGCATACAAAGCAGGCCATCACTTATACCGACATACCCGATGTGATAAACCGCTGGCGCAATAAAGCAAAAGAAAACAACCGCCTGCGCACCGATAAAAGTTTCTTTGTGCCGGTAAAAGATATTATTGACAACGGCTACGACCTGAGCATGAACCGCTACAAGGAAGTGGTGCATGAGGAGAAAGTGTATGAAAAACCGGCTGTCATTATCAAAAGCATTAAAGAGCTGGATGCCGAAAGAGCCAATGCGCTGAAAGAACTGGAAAAATTATTACAATAGACCAATTCGTTGGATTCAACGAATTGGTAACCTTATCATTTTGTTGAACCCAACAATATGATAATATAATAAAGAAAGGAAAATGAGTTGGGAAAAAGTAAAGTTAAAAGATATAACTATTGAGCTTGCCAGTGGAGGCAGGCCAAAAGGAGGTGCTGTTGATAGCGGAATACCAAGTTTAGGAGCCGAACACTTATCTGATGACGGCGCATTCAACTTTTCTAAAGTCAAGTATATACCTCAAAGCTATTTTGATGAAATGACTAAAGGGATCATTTCTTCAAATGATATTTTAATAGTAAAAGATGGTGCAACAACAGGAAAAGTGAGTATCGTTAATGGTTTGTTCCCTTTCGAAAATGCAGCAATTAATGAGCATTTATTCCAGTTGAAAGTAGATTCAGATAAAATCAGTCAAAAATTCTTGTTTTACTTTCTTTATTCCAATGAAGGGCAAAAGCAAATACTCTCTGATTTTAGAGGTGCAACTGTTGGAGGTATTTCAAGAGAGATATTAAACAAAGTATCATTCCCTCTTCCTCCCCTCCCCATCCAGCAAAAAATAGCGGCCATCTTAGACCAGGCCGATGCCCTGCGCAAAAAAGACCAGCAACTGCTGGCTAAATATGATGAACTGCTGCAAGCTGTTTTTTACGATATGTTCGGCGACCCGGTGAAGAATGAGAAGGGATGGGAGGTGAAAAATCTTCGTTCATTTGTAGAGAAAAAGGGAGACTTAGTAGATGGGCCATTTGGATCTTCAGTCAATACCAAAGTCGACTATGTGGAAAATGGAGAAATCCCGGTAGTAAGAACTAAAAACGTATACGATTTCGAATTTATTGAAGATGACTTGAAATATATGACAAAAGAAAAATATGAAACTGTAAAAAGAAGCCAAGTCTTACCAGGTGATATTATACTCACAAAAGTTGGGACAATAGGAAATGTTTGTTTATTTCCTAAACATTTAAAAGAAGGAGTACTTTCTACAACAGGCAGTTGCAGAATTAGGCCAAATGAGAAAATTGTCAACAAGCATTTTCTTATCTATACTTTACATCTATTAAGACCTTATTTGTTACAAATTGCGGCCGAAGGGGTTCAACCTTTTTTAAATATGACTCATATTAAAGGTATTCCAATTATAAATCCCTCTATTAATCTTCAAAATCATTTCGCAACAATAGCCCAAAATACTCAACTGCAAAAAGATCTGGTAAAGCAGGATGTGCAACAATCAGAGGCGTTGTTTCAGAGTTTGCTTCAACGAGCCTTTAAAGGCGAGTTGATTTCCTCCCCCTGATGGGGGAGGCCAGGTGGGGGCCGGGCTTTTAAGGGGGAGTTGGTAAAATAAAATCTTTTAACGATGGCATATACATATGGTGAAACCATAGCTGTACCATTTTGGGCCGAAGGCCGGGATTTTATTGGTGGCAGAGACCCATTAGGCATACAGAACAGTTCTGTTAGTATTTATAGCACTTTATTACCTGGTTTAAATAATGTAACAGAAAGATTGCGGTATTATGGATTTTATTGTTGGTTGCTTACCTGTATGGCAGAAAAGAGGCTAACTTTTAAAGAACCGAGGGAGCAGCACAACTTTATCCGTAAAGCAGAATATACACTGGCCCTGTATATGGCCCTTCATGAACCGGGCGCAGGTAATATAGCAGGTATTGACTATGCCAACAAACAGGTACTGGATAAAACTAACAAAGTATTTGATATAAAAAAAGGTGCTGAAAAACACCCAGATACCAGGAAAGGCTCTGTGTACTGGGATTTTGGTTCAGGGGCATTGGGGCAGTACTATGTCGGATCTCTTGTATTATTAGGACTTCTGCATGTTCAGGACCGGTATTTTTTTGTCACGGAAGAAGGCAAAAAGATGGGTGCTGCTTTTGATAGATCAATTAATAAAGAGGAAAAAGATTTCTTATTTAGTGTGATAGACCAGGGATTATTGCAACGAAAAGATGCCGGGAAGCTGTCAGGTTTCTCTTTACAATCCATAAAACCTGAAAGCGAAGAATGGGATTATTACATCAATCTATTCTTATCAGCTGATACCATAAAGAATACGATAGATGGATTGGAACAAACAACATTCCGCCGGGATACCTGGCTGATGTTCATTTCTTATTTATTAAAATGTGAAAACTGGGAGGATTGGAACAGTTTCCCCGATCACATTTATGATAATGCTGGTTTTATAGGAACTAAAAAGGAAAAAAAGGCAAGCATCGGGTGGTATTACTATTGTACCAATGAACTTATACACTTTGCATTAGAAAGCATTTTCAGTGTAATTCTAAAAACCATAGAACAAGGACCGGCCCACATCAATAAACTGACACCCTTACTAACCAGGCAGTGCTTAAAAGCTTTCCGTAATTATTATTCGATAAATGAGGACTCCAAAACTTCAGATCTATTGGAAAATATCGATAGTGAAACCCTGTCAACTGAATACCCAATGGGAATTCTTGATCATCTGAAGAAATTTAATACTGGAGAAACACTAGCCTGGTCCTTTGAACTGATCCTGAAAGTTTACCAGGAAACACTGCCTTACCGGGAATATTTTAGTCGCTTTACATATGAGACCGACACCCGGGAAAAAAGAGGTACAGCTCTTGAATTGTTTGAGGAGCATATTGAGATATTCCTTGAAAAACCAGTTGCTTTATTTATTGAAAGAACTATCAATAAAATAATAAATGACCACCTGTATGTGGCTTACCTGAAAATGGGTAATGGTGAAGGACAAGTACACAAACTGCTGTTAGAAGATAATTACCTGGTTCATATAGCCAATATTGTCCCCCGTTTCACAACGCCCCGGTTGGGAACAGTGAGAAATTTTTTGCTTGATCTTAACCTTGTCAAAATTCAGAATGGTAAATACAAGCTCACAGAAGAAGGTAAGGCCATTTATGATAAGTATAAACAAGATTAGATGCAGGAACTAAATGTATTTAAGGAAATACCAGGTGGAGAAAAATTCCATTCATGCATACTTGCCTGCTATTCCCTGGACTATTATTTTTTTGAACAAAGGATAGTAAGAACATTGCGATCTAAAGGCATTCGTAATATTTCCGTTATTACAGATGCCCGTATAGCTGAAGAATACCAAAAAAATATGATGGGGAATGTTAAAAAAATTTCCTCTTTATATAGTCTTACCTCAATTGTTTCAAATGGGGCATTTCATCCAAAGCTTTATTTATTTTTTGGTGATCATTCGATATTAATGATAGCCGGGTCAGGTAATTTAACATCTGGTGGAATGGGCAAGAACCATGAGTTATTCATCACTTTTTATGCCGACCTCGAAAAAAAAGAACAATTACCGGTTATACTGAACGGATGGAATTACCTGAAAGGAATTACAGATGACACTAAGGGAATCACCCACAGGCAGCAAAAATGGATTGTTGAATATTGTTCTTTGCTGAAGAACAACATTAAAGCATATACTACCGGTGGTTCTATTCCCCTTGGCGATAACAAAGAAGCCTCTTTTTTACATAATTCAGACACATCAATCTGGGCAAAGGCAAAGCAGCAAATAGATAATCCGGGCAGCATTAACAAAATCACTATTGCCTCTCCTTTTTTTGATAAGAACGGTGTAGTGCTTGACAAATTTGTTAAGCATTTTCCTAACGCAAAGATTGAAGTATTTGTACAGGATACCGATGTATTATTACCGGTTGATTTTAAAAAAACTTCATCAGTACGTTTCTATAAATGGGATGACACAGATGTAGCTGTAGAAACTAAATTTAAAAAAAATGATCGCTTTCAGCATAGCAAAATATTTCATTTTCAAGCGGCAAGCATGGAATATTTGCTCATGGGCAGCCCCAATGCCACATCTCCTGCACTGCTTCAAACGGCGGCCGAAGGTAATACAGAGGCAGCAATACTATTAAAAGGAAGAAAGGCAAACTGGCTTACTCAACTGGGAATAACAGGCAAGAAGATAGAAATAGATATTAAATTAATACCCATAAAGAATAGCCGGAATGCTGAAACGGATAAAGAACGGTTATTCAAATTTAAAATAAAAGCTATTGACAGGTATTCAAAAGAATTTATGGTATACCTGAACAAGGAGGCAGGGCATGATTATTTTATAAGATTATCAGATGCCTATGGTGATTTAGTTGATTCAAAACCCGTCCCCGGACATGGTGGTTTAGAATGGAAAATCAAGTTACAAAATAATAACCTTGCCGAACAGGTTGTATTTGGAACTTTATATGATAAAAATGATTTGCAGGTATCCAATAGCCAGGTAATCAATAATGTTTCAGCACTGGAAACACTACATCCCTCACCGGAAAACAGAAGGATCAATAAACTGATCGATAAGATGATGGAGGGAAAATATAGCGAACTTGATTTATTTGATTTTTATGAGGCAATCCGAGCTGAAAAAAAACACCCCAAAAAAGAATTATTATTAAAAAGAAGCCATCAAACAATATCAAAAGACAGTCACAAAAGTGCAATCAGTTATGAAGAAGCATTGGAAAATAGGCAAAGAGACCAATCAGTTTTGCATTTAGAAGATTTTGAACCCGTAAGAATTTGGGACATTTACTTTGCAAAGCTTGAACAAGAACTTAGAGCAAGGGAGGAAGAGGATATTGATGATGAAGAAGAAGGTGATCTTAGATCAGGAAAAGGAAGAGAAGAAAAAGAGAAAAAGAAGAAACCTTTTGAGTCAAAAAATGTATTTGAAAAAGCACAAAGAAGGGTTTCACATCTTTTTGAGACTTATATTACAGGACTAACTGATTCCACATGTGATGCGTTAGAAAAGAAAGGAAACTACGAAGTTACTTTATCCGACTATGCATTTTTTTTGCTAGCTGCTACCCACCTGATAGATATTACCGGAAAAAAGTATAGCTATAAAGACAAAAAAGAGGAGATAAAAGAGGAAGTTTTACTTCCATTTATAGGCCCCCTGGATGAATATTGCTCGTTTAATTCAATCGCAGTAGACGTTATAGGAAAATTCCTTTTATTCCTTCACAATGCGGAGAGAGAAAAGAATTACACGGATGAATACGAGGTGAAAAAAATGCAGCATTTCAGGCAGATGGCATGGAATAAGGTTGTGACCATATTAGCTATTATCAATCTGAAATGCCGAATCAAAGAAGAGAAGTACTGGGATAAGTGGTGTATTACACTACTGCTTAATGCCAGTCATATATTGCAACCAAGCGGGTTACAAGTAAAGGATATTCTTCGAAAGGAATTTAGCCTGATGAATATGGTAAATCTTTCAATTGATTTGGGGATACAGCATATCACTCACTTGTATCGGAAGGCCCTTTCGATTATTAACACAAATCCGCTTCAGCAAAAAATGGAAAGAATCCTATTTACAAACCAGTTAGGATATTGCTACATTGAAGAAGTAGTGCCTCCGGGTGGGGAAACAAAATTTTATAGGGTAAGTCATCCCGGGCTTGAGTTTGCTGATGATGATTTCATTGCCGAAAAACTCTATTCTGTGGAAAGAGGTGTTTTTCTCAGTTCCTTTAGGCGACTGGGTGAGATTTTTAACAGGTAGCAGATAAGGGGGAACTGCGGGACTTTCCTGTCGACTGCAATCAGATTGCAGGGAAAAATGATTATTTTGTTGGATAGTTTATATCGTCCAACACTTCTTACCAAAAAAAGTAACTATGTCTATAACCTCTCAAGCCGCATTAGTTGAATTGCATAAATCTTTAACCAATTTGCAAAACAGAAAAGGGCAATTGACAAAAGAAATGGTCGAAACCGAAGTAATTAATCTTTCATGTCTTGAAATATTAAAAAACCGTCAAACCCATAACGCACATGCAATTACAGAAAAATTTATCGAGGCTGCCCAGCAACTAATACCGCAATACGGCGAGAAAGAAGCCCTAAATGCACTAATGGGTGTGCCCATGAATGTGCAGTGGGATGGGATGTGGGAATTTTTGAAGAATTATTTCATGTCAAATCACGGAATAAACATCGATGGAGATGATAATACAGAATCGAAAATATTTTACTCAACCAGGCACGAAAGGTATGAATTCAACAATCAGGTAGCCAATACACCAGCCGATCGGACTATTGACCTACTCTTTACTGAGAATAGAAAGGTAATAATTGTTAATATTCAGCCGACTCTTTCAGCTAAGAAGGGATTATTAGTAGAATCAACTGGAGATAAACTTGTATACAGAGGATCTGATCCTGATTATAAATTCACCGTGCTCTTCGATGAAATAGACGAGGTAGGCAAGTTTATACTCGAAATGCCAAACCGAAGCCTTCGTATCGAATACTTTGAATAATATGTTCTTAGCTCCCTATAATGATAATGTATATCTGTCTTTAGCAAGTAATATGGAGAGCGGTCTTTCAAAGATCAAATCATTTATTGATGCATCTGTACACTCTGCCTCATATAATCGTCTGGAAGAGCTCACTCAAGTCTATAACACGATATTCAGCGACCCTGTACTTAATGCCCACCTGGACTTTGCCATTACAAAGACGCATAAAGTTCTATACTTTAAGGAAGTCGATTACAACAGGACAAATTCGTATTATCATTTAAAGTTGATTCTTAAATCCGTCGAGATTGTATGGCTTGATCAACTTTATGGGGGAATATTATCAAGAATAATCAAATATTACAAGGCTTTATTTTCCAAGATTGATAACATTTATGCCAATACCAATAGCAGGCAAGAGTCGTTATTTGAAAGGATAGTTGGCGAGATTAATAATGAGCTAAAAAAGCTTCATGAAATAGTACAAAATAAAGAGGATATCAATTCTGAAAAAAAAAGACTAAAGGAACAGTATTTGACAAAAATCCCATTTCGTAGTTTGTTTCACATTACTCATATTCATAACATTCCCGGCATTCTTAGCAAAGGAATTCTTTCACACACAAAATCGCACAGCAGCAAAATACTACAGGTTGACATTTCAAACCCGGAAATAAACCAAAAAAGAAAAAGAACTGAGTCAATCAATTACTACTCAATTCATGATTACGCACCATTATACTTGAATCCAAGAAATCCTATGCTCCAATCATTGTGCCTAAAAAGAAATTTAAGGACAGAGTTGGTCATTATAAAAGTAAGTCCAAACATACTTGTAAACAAAAATGTGCTATTCACAGATGGTAATGCTGCTGAAGAATCCAGTAAGTTTTATAATAATCTTGAAGATTTTAATCAACTAAACTGGGAATGTATAAATGACGAATATTTTTTTGGACATACCGATGGAAAGCGGATAAAATGTTCGGAAGTTTTAGTTCATGATTACATCACTATCCCATACATAAATGAAATGGTAGCATTTAATGAAAATGTTTTCGAGTCTATTCTGAATCTATATCCAAATCACATAGATATAAAGTTATCGGTCGACAAATCTATTTTCTATTAATTTGGGTTGCTGTTTGCCAAATGCCATTCAACAATTCGTAAAGTCAACAACAAAATCCCCTCGGCATCTCGTCTTGTGGGAATAAAATCTGGATCATGATTTGAAAAATTACCTAACAAACGACATGTAGTTAGATAACTATAGATACTTGGCGGGGTAGCCCCTTTCAACAGACTAATCCCATCTGCAAGTTTCACTGTATTATCTTTTACCCTGAACTTCACAATAGTTTCGATAATAGACCGACAAGTAATTATTACACCCCGAGGGTTTTCATCAAGGTTTCTTAAAGCAGAACTAATCTCCTGTTTAAAACTTGAATACTTATCAATGTCGTAGTCGGCTGAAAATGTCAGTTCTTGTTCTGGTTTTATTTTTTTGAGCCTATAAATTGATTCAAAAAAATCAACAAATGTATCCAGGTCAAATGAGACAAATCGTAAGAAAGTAATATTTTTCGTACTGGCAAATAGGTCAGTCGCCCAATTAATTAACATATCAAAGCATTCCTTTCTTTTAACACCTCCATATTTAGTGCCCAAAGCAGTTACATCTAACGTAAATAAATTACCATCCCCAGAAAGAAAGTTTCCGGCCTTTTCAAGACCCTGTTTCAAAGAATTAAGTACCAACTCAGCAAGGTCCTCTTTATTAGATGTTCTAAATAAATCCCTCGATCCCATATTGACTAAAAGAATTTTTTTTAAAGAGAGCCCTCTGCTGGAAAGATCGATTACTTGATACCCTTTTCTTTGAAGCTCATCATCTATTAACTCGCTTAAATTAATATTACTTTTTTTTATTAAATATTCATTTAACGCACCAATTGTAGAGTTAGGAGTAAAAGAAGGTTCCGAGAATGCCGATAAAATCAATACGTCTGCATCACTATTAATTATGTTACCAAAACCAAGACCGATCATTTGGCCCTTTTTATACTCAAAAAGCAATTTAGTTTTAATGAATTCGGTCATGTCCATTGGGGTTTTTTCGAATATACTTAAAGGTTTTGAGCAAAAAAGGCGCATTCCCACGACAATATTTTGATTTCTTATTTAACCTGCATATTATTAATGACTTATTATAGACCTATTTTGGGGTTGCAATTAAATTGCAGGCAGATTTTGCTATTTTGTTGAAAATTTGATTATTGACCTCAAACTTCTCCTTTCTAAAACAAGAGTTTGAGCCGCTGCTGCCCACCGCACAGCGGGCAGAACAGTATGTGCATACCGATCCTATGTATTGCGCCATTCTCTGCCGGAAAAGCCTGGAGGAGTTTATTAAATGGTTGTATGACCATGATGAGGACCTGGAAATACCTCCCGATACCACCCTAAATTCGCTGATGCATGAGCAGAGTTTTAAAAACCTGGTGCCTCCTGCTCTTTTTCGCAACATCAATCTCGTTCGCAAAATTGGCAACAATGCCATCCACACCAACCAACGTACAGAAAAGCGGGATGCGATCGCCAGCCTGAAGATCCTGCATGATTTCGGGCTTTGGGTGGTGCGGTTATACAGCCGTGGGCAGACGCCGGTTATACCTTTTGAAGAAAGCATTTTACCAACCGGGGAACCGGTTGAAAGAACCCGCATGCAAATGCAGGAACTGTCCCGCCAGTACCAGGAGGTGCAGCAGCAACTGATCCGTGCCAACGAAGAGCTGCAGCGTAATGAACAACTGGCCAGGCAGCTACAGGAAAAGCTGCAGGCTGTTCACGAAGTAAAACAACAGAATACTGCTTCAGCCGGTGAATTTACGTTCAGCGTTTCCGAAGCAGAGACCCGGAGGATCTATATTGACGCCCTGCTGAAAGAAGCTGGCTGGGACCTGTCTGCCCCACGTACGATTGAATTTGAAGTGCAGGGTATGCCGCATGATGGCGGCATTGGCTATGCCGATTATGTTTTATGGGGAGATGATGGTAAGCCATTGGGCGTAGTGGAAGCCAAAAAAACAATGGCAGATGCTTACAAAGGAAAAAGACAATCAGAACTGTATGCCAATTGCCTGGAGCAGATGTTTGGCCAGCGGCCGGTGATATACTATACCAATGGTTTTGAAACCCATACCTGGGATGATAGCTTCTATCCGCCAAGACAGGTGCATGGTTTTTATACAAAGGACGAACTGCAACTGCTGATCAACAGAAGAACAACAAGGAAAAAACTGGCAGAGATTCCGATTGATAAAGAGATTGTGAACCGCTACTACCAGGAAGAAGCCATAAAGAGAGTGGAAGAAACCCTGGAGAAAAAAGCAAGAGGTGCTTTGCTGGTGATGGCTACCGGAAGTGGGAAAACAAGAACTGCTGCTGCTATGGCCGATATACTCACCAAAGCCAACTGGGCTAAGAAAATCCTATTTCTTGCAGACAGGAATGCCCTGGTTACCCAGGCAAAAAATGCTTTTAATACATTGCTGCCCCATTTAACAGCTATTGATCTGACCAAAGAAGAGGAAGATACAGCCAGCCGGGTGGTGTTTAGTACCTACCCGACCATCATGAACCGGATAGACAGTACCAAAGTGGACGGGCACCGTTATTACGGGGTCGGCCATTTTGATGTGGTGATTATTGATGAGGCCCATCGCAGTGTATACATGAAGTACAGGGCTATTTTTGAATACTTCGATGCCATTTTTATCGGCTTAACGGCTACGCCAAAATCGGATGCGGATAAAGATACTTATGAGCTGTTCGGCCTTGAAGTGCATAACCCCACTTATGCCTACGAACTGGATACGGCTGTAAATGATAAATACCTGGTGCCGCCGAAAGCTATGAAAGTTCCGGTCAGGTTTCCGAGAGAAGGGGTAAAATACAATGAGCTGAGTGAGGAAGAAAAAAAAGAATATGAAAAGGAATTCCTGGAGAATTATGGATACATACCGGAAGAAGTATCCGGGAGTGCCATCAATACCTGGCTTTTTAATGAAGACACCGTAAATAAGGTACTGGATGTTTTGATGGAGCATGGTCAGAAAATTGAAGGCGGTGATTTACTGGGCAAGACCATCATTTTTGCCAAAAATCACAACCATGCCGTTTACATTGAAGAATGTTTCAATAAACGATATCCGCAGTATGCCGGGAAAATGCTGCGCATTATTGACAACCAGGTGTACAATGCACAGGACATGATCTACCGGTTTTCTGATCCTGAGAACAAAGAATTCCAAATCGCCGTTTCGGTTGACATGCTGGATACGGGAATTGATATACCCGAAATCCTGAATCTTGTTTTCTTTAAGTCGGTTAGATCTAAAGCCAAGTTCTGGCAAATGGTGGGCCGGGGCACCAGGCTATGTAAAAATATATTCGGGCCAGGAATGGACAAGGAATGTTTTTACATTTTTGATGTTTGCGGTAACCTCGAGTTTTTCAGTACTAATATTAAAGAAACAGAGCCGGGTCTCCGGGGTACTTTAAGCCAACAAATATTCACGGCCAAACTGAATCTCGCTTTTCTTCTTGAAGAAAAACAGGCCACCGCAGAGGAGTTGTTGCTAAAAGAGCAACTGCTGGATGAACTGCATCAAATAGTCCTTGCATTGAATGAAGAAGATTTCCGTGTACGGATGAAATTGCAATTTGTTGAGAAATACCGGAACCGTGACCAATGGAATGCCCTCAGCAATCTGGATGTTTTGGAAATCGAAAAGCATATTGCAACATTATACACCGATAGTAAATCAGATGAGTCAGCCCGCTGGTTTGACCTGATGATGCTGAACCTTATGCTGGCACAGTTGCAACAATCGCCCCGGCAAAATTTTTATCAACTACAGGTTACTGAAACGACAAGGGGATTACTGAAAAAACTCAGTATCCCGGAAGTAAAGGCCCGGGAACAGCTGATCCGTCATATCCAGGAAGATGAATACTGGCAGCAGGCGGGTTTGCCAACACATAACCAATCGAGGCTGGATCTTCGCCAACTAATAAAATATATTGACCCTGTATTCAAACCTAACCTGTACACCAACTTTAAAGACGAGGTGGGAAATATTGAGGAAGTACAGATCCTTACCCAATACCAGGAACTGGGCAGTTATAAAAAAAGGGTGGAGAAATTTATCCGGGACAATCAACATCATATTACGATCCACCGGATCAGGAATAATAAACCTATTACGCAACAGGAGGTAGCTGAACTGGAGAAGCTGTTATTTAGTATTGATGAACATGGCAATAAAGAACTGCTGGAAAAAGTAACAAAAGGGCAGCCACTGGCGGCGTTTATCCGCGGTATTCTTGGCCTGGATATCAATGCAGCCAAAGAAGCCTTTGCAGAGTTTTTATCAAAAGGTAACTTGTCGGCCACCCAGATCATGTTTATCAATTCTATTATTGATTACCTGTCGGTAAACGGCACTATAGACAAAAAGATGTTGTTTGATAAACCGTTTACGGATATTGACTACAGGGGAATATCCGGGGTGTTCAGTAACGAAGAAACGGCTAAGGTGATCAGTATTATTGATAAACTGAATGAAGTATCACTGGGCTAGTATCACTTGTATTTTAATACTCCTTTTTCGTATAATTCTTTCATTTCTTTCCGTAACGAAACAGGCTTCAGTACTTCCAGTGCTGGCCCATAACTCATCAAAGTAGAAGTCAATTCATAATTATTGAACAGTTTCAGTTCAAGCTGGATACTTCCATCCTTGTTTTCTTTTTTAATTATTTGTGATTTATGTATAGGTTTAGTCCTGATATAGTCTGCTGAAGAAGCTCCCACCTTGACAGAGATTTCCATTGGTTCCTGGTCACGGGGAATCGTTACACCTATCACATTATTGAAATACGTTTCCGGGTCAAACAAATCATTTTCAATCAAGGGCACTGACGAGTTTTTAATTTTTCCACAAATACTGTCCAACCGAATATTGCTTAATACAGTATTATTATCCACCCTTCCTATCAGAAACCACCTGTTTCTATATTCTTTAAGCATATAGGGATGAACAAGCCATTGCCTCTCTTCTTTACCAAAAGGCTTATAATTCAGTTTTACTGTACTTTTCATTTGTATAGCTGAAAACAATTCATCAAAATATTCCATACCTAATGCCTCAGTATGTTCTTCAAAAGCAATCATGGTATTACTGTCTGGTACATTGGTATGAATTTTATTCTCCAGCCTGGCAATCATTTCATCAATTTCACCGGTTAGTTTAATATTAGTCGCTTTTTTAAGAATGGCAACTGCTTTCTTCATGATTGCAACATCGTCATCATCAACAGGTATCTTTTTTAATGAAAATTTTTCAGTATAAAATATTCTCGGGTCTTTTTTGGTGGGCCTATGAATAGGGGCACCCATTTCATTTTCCAAGTATGAAATATCATTTTTCAGCATTCTTTCCTTTATCGGCACTTCACCTTTAAGTTTTAATGTGGCCGACAAGGCCTCCAGGAGCTCACTGTATGATCTTTTTCTGGGGCTTCCCAATAACTCATCCAGGATTTCTATCCTTAGTCTGATATGTCTTCTTTCATGTGTAATCTTTTCCCTTTTCATATGCAGGTTAATAAGTTTTAAAGCATGCAATCAGGCTGCATTGATCGCAGCCATTTTTACATCATGAACAACAAGATAAAAAAGAAACCCCTGCCTGCAAAAAGATTGCATCCATGGGTTTTAACCTTGTAAAACAAAACCGGAGTTATGACAAAAGATATCAGTTACATAGAAATGCTCCTTACAGAGCGGTGGAGACAAAAAAGAGAAAAGATTCTGGAAAGGGATAGTCGTAAATGCAGGAATTGTGGCAGCAGTCAGAACCTGCACATCCACCACCGGCAGTATCATACGGACAACAAAACAGGCCTAAAAAGGGAGCCCTGGGACTATGACAATAAATACCTAGTTACGCTTTGCGAGAAATGTCATGAAGCCGGGCACCAGCAATATCAAATACCATCTTTTAACAGTTAAATTTTAAGCTATGTTATTATTCAGCTTCTTTCGCCGTCCTAAAAACTCAGTTAATAATGTGGCAACAGACACAACTGTGGCTGAGCCGGTTATCCAGGTAGACAGGAATCTATTTGTGGATGAAGAGGCTCCGGAACTGAAAAATCCGGTAAAAAAGATAACTAACCCTATTGAAGTTTTTCTTGATCAGAATTTTGAGTGGCAAGGCTATAACGACGGATATAGTCATCCAGAAACTGATTACCTCAATAATAACCTGGCACAAATACGTTCTGAATTCAGGCTGGCAGTTGATAAATGCATGGATATAAAGCGTACGGAGCTGGGTGAACTGAAACTGCACCTGATAGATGCAGAGGGGATTTCTTCCCGGCTGGAGGCTAAATTAAAGGAGAAGATCAGTCAACTGGAAGTAACTATACATGAACTGGACACCCAGAAAATACTTTCTGCTGAAAACGAAGGCATTGTCTCTACAGCCATTCATGCCTATCGCATTGGGTTCATTAAGGGATTGGAACGTTACCAGCAGGAGAAATTTTTCGCCGACAGTACCGGATTGTTTAACTAATAAATTCTTTTTATGCTTAAGACTGCATGCACTTTAACAGGAGATAATTATCAGTTGGTAGCCAGCGATACGCCTGCCAGCAAGAAGAAGATAACTGCCATGGCCCTTGCTATGATGGTGCCGATACTGATATGGGTATTTAACGGGTTTATGTTATCGTGGCAGGTACTGGAAACAGGCTTGGGCTGGGCTGTTTTAACGGGAATAGTATGTGGGATCATAGTATTCTTTGTGGAGAAACTGATAGTAATGGCCAATGGAAACAGCTGGCTGACCTTTTTCAGGGTCTGTATCGGCGTGATTGTAGCTGCGCTTGGCAGTATCGCTATTGACGAAGTAGTGTTCAAAAAAGATATTGATACCAGTGTCGTTAAATTGAAAGGAAAGGCAATACAGCAGACAAGGGATGAAGCAGCAACCGCTTTTGAATCTGAGTTTGGATATGCACAGTTAAATGCGACTATTGCTTCAGCAAATTCGGCATATGAATCAGCTGAAAAAGCAGTGATTGACGAGGCTAACGGCACCTATGGAACAGGGAGACGTGGCGTTGGTAAGATTACCGCATTAAAAGATAAGAAAGCATCAGAAAGAAAAGCTGAACTTGATAAACTGCTCGCAGAGAAAGCAAAGCTTGACGAAAAAAAACAGGCTATTATAGTAGAAGCAGGCAACACTAGAAGTACTACTTATAATGAAAATGCCCTTCTGATACGCATTAAAGCCTTGTTTAAGTTGGTTAAAGAGGACAGCTATATGCTTACAACCTATCTGCTCTTTACATTATTGTTATTCTTTTTTGAATTCCTGGTAGTGGTACTTAAACTCACCTGGAAGAAGACCAATTATGAGAAGAAACTGGAGATGATAGAGGAGATAGGTTACAGACGAATGGAATTTTTAAAACAAAAAAACTCACCGCTTACTGATCCTGGTAATTACATGCCTCGTTTTGAAATGGCCAGACAAGCATTAAAAAAAGGATCTTCATTATATAAATAAAAAGCAGTCTATTCAGACTGGTTATGCTGAATTATCTCTTGTGTGCATCAATTTTTTTTGTGACTTCATTATTTCAAAAGGATTTATTGCTTTAGCAAAATTTTGATACCCGGGCTACAAAAAGGCGCTGATAAATCAGCGCCTTTTATTTAATCTGTTATTAGTTTGTCTTTTGCCTTTCTTTAATCACCAGGGCCCATTTCTTCAAATGGCTTAATAATTCTTCAAGATTGATTGGTTTGCTGATATAATCATCCATACCAGCCTGCAGACAAGCGTCTCGATCTCCCTGCATAACATTAGCCGTCATCGCCATTATAACTGGTTGTGTCTCCAGACTGGTTTTCCGTATTTCACGGGTAGCTTCCAGTCCATTCATTTCCGGCATTTGCACATCCATAAGAATGATATCATACTTCCCCGCCATGGTCATTTCCACTGCCTCCTTACCGTTGTTAGCCACTCCCGGATGATAGCCCAGCCTGGTCAGTATTTTAATTGCAATTTTCTGATTGATAATGTTATCCTCTGCAATCAGTATCTGCAAGGGGTATTGAACAGAAAAATTCTCCTCTATTTTTCCAGGCTCCCTCTTTGGTTCTTCAATCACAGTTCTTCTACATACGGCAATGATAGCATCCTGTAAAATGTGCTGTCGCAATGGCTTTGTTACGATTTGCTTCACCAGTTGCCGGTCAGATTCAGCTATTGAATTACCAGCAGTACTCAAAATTATAACGGGCAGGCGCGGATAACGGACATTTAAAGTTCCTAGTAGCTGTTCGCCATTATTCGTAAGCAGGTCTTTATCAATAAGCAGTAAGTCAATATTATTTCGTTGTGATAAAATTTCCATTATCTCCTCACCAGCACTTGTACCAACCGGAGCCATTCCCCATTTCTTAAGCAGCTTTACAAGAATATCAAGAGAGCTTAGATTATCATCAGCTATTAATACATGTTTACCCCTGAGATCTGTCATGCTTTTTGTCAAATAATTATTTTCAACAGGTTTATCACTATGACTGAATGGGATATTGAAAATAAATGTACTACCCACACCCAACCGGCTCTTTGCTTTAATATGCCCTCCCAGCAACTCAACCTGCTTTCTGCACATAACAAGGCCCATGCCGGGTTGCTCCTCTTCATTTTGAAACTCTTTTCCGGAAGCAGTATAAAATAAATCGGCAATCTGATGTTCGGGAATACCAACACCACTATCCCGAACTTCAAAACTCAACTCAGACCAGGTATCTTCCTTTTGTACGCAATGTACACTTACTACAATTTCACCCTGTTGTGTAAATTTTACCGCATTCTCGATGAGATTCATCAAAATATCCCTTAGTCGTTTATTATCACCATTAAGTTGAACAGGCACATCTGAATCAATTTCATACAACAAATCAACCCCTGTTTTGCTTGTTTTTGCGGCAAACATTGCTATTACCTCTTCCACACAATCTACCAGCCCGAAATCAATATTATCAAGTTTCTTAGTCCTTTTATCAAGCTTTGAGTAGTCCAGTATGTCACTAGCCAGGATATCATTTACTGTTGAAAGTAATTGCTGGCCGCTGTTTCTTATTGTATCAGCATATTCCTTTTGTTCTTTTGTCAATGAAGTATCATGGAGTAGCGTCGTCATGCCTAAAATACCATTCATAGGTGTGCGGATCTCATGTCCGATGACAGTTAACAGTTCTTGCTTTGACTGTCTTATTTGTCCCGCTTCTTTTATTGCCCTTTCTTCCTTCAAAATCGACTTGTCAAGGTGTAACTGCAATTCCTCTACCTGTGATTCCAGTTCTTCCACACTGGAAGACATGGCCATCATCCTGGCATTATAAAAATGATAGATCGTAAAAACAATTATGATACCTACCCCGGCCAGAAACCACCAAATGGATAAGTATAAGAGAGCCGAAAGAATGATAAATCCAAAGAAAAAAAAGATATAGAATTTTTTCATAGTTGCTGGTTAGTCAATTAATAATCCTGTGATACTTTATTAATCTTCCACTTCCGTTAATACCACTTCGCCTTTTTCTAATTTCTCAAGTACAGAAATATCTTTCAAAAAAGGGTTCCAGTAAAAAATCAGGCGGTCAATTGGCTTCCATAATATTACCCAACTAAATACATCCAGGCTATTGCTGAGCCCCGAATGAAGAGAGCTTTCTTCACCCTTCAATAGCAACGGGAGTATCCAGTGACAGATCATTACTACTGACATACTCACAAATAGTAACATATAGGTTCTGCGCCTGAAGTTTTCAAAATCATGCGCCATTTTTGCTTTGGCTTCTGAGAAATGCCTGCGTATGGCATACATCAATGGCTCTGCATTTTGCTTATCTGATTCATTCCTGTAGTTTATTTTATAAAAGATCTTTGAGTCCCGCTTAGCCGAGCGGACGCAGTTCATTAAGTATTGCTCAAACTCATGATTCAACTGCCTTTTATAAAGGGGAGACGAGTCCTGTGGATTATAATATCCCCTCAGGATATCCCGGTCGAGGGATAAAAAAATATTGATCTTTTTCGAAAGCGACTTTCTCATAGTGGTGGCGAATGAAGAAATCATTCCGGACAGCTTATATACAAGTGTTATCCGGAATTTTCACTATTACTACAACGTATAGATGGCTATTTATTAGAAAGTTGGGTATTCTTTTTTAAAGTATAAGTGTATACCAGTAAAAAGGATAATTGCTTTCTTCTATTTAGCCAAATAAGTTATGCTGGTTCATCGTGCAATCAGAATAAACAAACAATATTACCGTTCAGCTTGTGTAAAATCCAATTTTGAAGGAACAGTTTTAGAAAGTGAAAGCTGATTTTGATATAAGAGGCAAGGCTCAGTATTAAAATCAAGATCCTTCACCGCTGTTACTAAACTATCCATTCATGGGAAACCACCTTACCCAAACAGAAGACAAACTCTTCATGCTTATGAAACATTCCTCCCACGGAATGGCCGAAATAGACATGACGGGTTCTATCCTCAACCTGAATGCAAGGGCAGAAATTGCGCTGGCACCCGTTATTACCCGGCATGACATTACCAGCAATAATTTTTATGACATCATAACTGCCGCCGACCCGGAGCTTGCTGCTACGATCAGACAATACATTGAAGAAACTGACAATCACGAAGAACAAAAAGCATCTTCCTTTGTCTTTTCCACCGGAACCGGAAAGAATGAAAAACACTTTACACTCCATATTGTTAAGCTATCACCGGAAAGTATACTGCTCAGCTTTGAAGAAAGTACAGAAAAAATTAAAAAGGAACGATTGTTAAAACAGGCTATCCTGGAAAAAAATGTATTACAGGGAAAGTTTGAGATCGCTTCAAATGTACTGCATGATATAGGTAACGCAGTGGTTGGCTTCTCTTCCTATCTCACCCGCATAAAACGACTGCTTGAAACAGATCATTCTGAGAACCTTCAGAACCTGGTTGGTTTTTTTGAACAACAAAGAGCTGCCATGTCTGCTGCTATCGGGGATACAAAATCTGATGCCTTAGTGAAAATACTCAGCGGTATAGCACAAACACAAAGAAGTAACCAGTCCGATATCAGTAAATCAATAACAGAGCAACAGCATATCATTACGCATATCCAGGAGATATTGAATATCCAGCGTCAATATATAAATGGCAGCAGGCACGAAGAAAAGCCTGTCTCTCTTACCAGCATAATTAATGACTGTATGGCCATGCTTTATGCATCCCTTAATAAAAGAAACATCGTTGTTTCACAAAACATTCCTGATGAAGTATCCCTTATAAAAGGAGATCGCACCAAATTGATGCAGGTAATTCTCAATGTACTCAAGAATAGTATTGAGGCAATTGACATTTATGCTGTAGATAAAACAATTTCAATCGATATAGTAAATCAACCGGATGTACTGGTGTTACAAATTAAAGACAGCGGCAAAGGTTTTGACGCAGAAACAGGCAAAAAGCTTTTTACCCGTGGCTTCACTACCAAATCATCGGGATCCGGACTTGGACTTGACCATTGCCGGGCCATTCTGGAAAGTCACCAGGCCAGTATTGATATTACCAGCGAAGGACCCGGCAAAGGAGCATTAACTAATATAAAATTTAATCTGTAAGCTAACATCACAATCCATCTTTTACAATAAAATCCAATACTATGAAAGAAGCAGCAAATACATCCGTTTTAGTGATTGACGATGAAGAATTGGTCAGGAATGACATTGAAGAAATCCTCATGCCAAGGAAAAGCACAGCAGAAAATGAAAGTGTAGGGCTGGCAGCCAGTATCCTTTTTAACACTCCGTCATCACCAGCAAACAAAAGAAAAAGCAATATTCCCAGTTTTACCGTGCATAAAGCTGCCAATGGCATGGAAGGACTCGAAATGGTAAAAAGATCTGTGTCCAAAGGCGCTCCCTATGCTGTAATATTTCTTGATATGCGTATGCCGGGATGGGATGGAATGGAAACAGCTGAGCAAATAAGAAAATTTGATACCAAAGCAGAGATCATTTTTGTAACAGCCTTCAGTGATAACTCAATTGATGATATAGTGGCGAGGGCCGGTCAGAATGTTGGCTATCATTGCAAGCCATATGCCTCAGAAGAAATTACGCAACTGGCAACAAAAGCTGTAACTGATTATAACAAGCTGCGAAACCTGGAAAAGCTGATTCAGACCATTTCCTCCATTTCAGTCAATGAACAGCACCTGACATCATTACTGAGAAATATATTGGACCAACTGGTTACTTATGTTGAAACAGATATGGCCTTGCTGGGAAAACTACACGACAACGCTGAGTATGAAAAGCTATTCTCTATTGGCGCCATTGAAGAAAAAATAGACCTGAGAGAATTAATTGCCCGTGTAAAGTCAGCCCAGGTAGCTGATGGATCAGTAGTGCAACTCGGTGATGTTGTACTGGCACGCCTGAATAATTATTCCATTTTTGCTGTGCTGAAAGACCATGAACAGTTAAAAACAGAAAAACTGTACTTGCTGAAACTATTTGTACTAAATGCGGCAAAGGCTATACACAATGCTGAATTACACGAAAAATTACTTCAGAAAGAAAAATTATCTGCCGTTGGTAAAGCGGTGAGTATGATGATGCATGACCTCCGCTCTCCGATTAAAAACATTAAAGTGCTCACTGATATGATGCGCCAGGAACATCCGGGCAATGAATGGCTGGATATGATAGATGAATGTGGCACACAAGCTTCAGAAATATTTGAAGACTTTCTTGACTTTATTAAAGAAACCCCGGTAAAAAAACTACCTGTAAGCCTGAACAAAGTAATAGACGAGGCGCTAAAATCTACCGAGGGCCGCAATACAAATGGACTGGTAACCATTCACAAAAACATTCCTGATAACCTGATGACAGAAGGTGATGAAAGCAAGTTGAAAAGAGTTTTTATAAACCTGCTGAACAATTCCATTGATGCCCTGACGGATAATAAAATATTTCAACCAAGTATAGACATTACTGCGAAAACAGATAAAACTGACAACCATGTTACTATCTCGGTACATGACAATGGGCTTGGAATTCATCCCGAGATCATTAAAACTCTTTTTGAACCCTTTGTTACCAAACAAAAGAGCAATGGCACGGGCCTGGGGTTAGCCATTGTTAAACAGTATATAACAGCGCATGGAGGTGAGATTAAAGCAGATAATAATAATGGAGCTGTATTTACTATCACCATTCCTCTAAAAAAATAAACATCACTTCATCAAAGAACCAGCAGTTGAAAAATCAATAGTGCGATGATGGAAGCCATAATTGAAAATCATATTGACACGATCCCAAAGCCTGAAGATATCCCTTTCAGGCACCGTATCAAAAGACGATCCGACAGGCTGATGAACCATTTCCTGGCCATTTATTTTGTCGGAGGGTTTATTTGCGCAACATTCTACAATACCTGGCTTGTAGCTACAGGTGGCGGGCTTATATATCTGCTTATTTACTATTCAGTAAAATTCGGCATCCCTGAATCAAACCTGTACCAGTATGTACTAAGTGGCATACTTGGTCTCTTTATGGTTCAATATATCTACCAGATGCATGGTATGTTTGAAATATACTTTTTTGCTTTTGTAGGGAGTGCTATTCTCATCATGTATCAAAACTGGAAACTGCAAATACCTCTTTTCCTGATTGTAGTTGTACACCTTGCCATCTTTGGCTATCATCAGAATACAGGTTTTGATAACCCCTATTTCAAACAATTAAATTCCCTGGAACTTGAAAGATTCATACTGCATATACTTCTTGTTGCACTGGTATTCTATATCTGTGGCTTATGGGGTTATCTCCTGAATAAATACAGCGAAATACAAGTGGTGCAAACCACAGAAATGAAAAGACTGCAGATGGATGCCCTGCTTGCAGCTAAGGAACAGGCTGCTATTGAAAGTAATAAGCGTTTTAGTTATGCGGCTATGGCGACATCAGATGCTATCTGGGACCGTAACTATGCAGAAGATGCAGTTTTCTGGGGAGATGGTTACCGTAAACTTTTCGGCTATCACAATAATATTCCGGAAACAACCTCAGTAAGTTTCTGGGCTTCAAAAGTACATCCCGATGACCTGGCAAGAGTAACAAGAACAACTCTTGATGCCAAAGAGAACCCGCAGGCCAATGGCTGGTCTTGTGAATACCGGTTCTTAAAAGCGAATGGTGAATATGCTTTCGTAAGAGAAAAAGCTTTAATACTCAGGGATGAGAAAGGAATACCCTGCAGAACTATTGGCGCCCTTCAGGATATAACGGAGATCAAGAAAAATGAACTGATGCTAAAGGAGCTAAACGAAAATCTTGAAAAGGAGAAATATTATCTTGATTGTTTAATGGATAATATGCCTGATGCCATTTACTTCAAGGACAAGGAAAGTAAGTTCCTCCGGGTGAGTAAATATATGGTAAGCAAACACCTTGCTGATGTTCCCGGTGCTTCCGAAAAAGATCTGATTGGTAAATCTGATTTTGATTTTGCAGATAAAGAACATGCCCTCGAGGCTTATAAAGATGAACAGGAAATTCAGCAAACAAGAAATCCGAAAATTGACTATATCGAAAAAGAAGTAAAAGAAGATGGATCAGAAAGATGGGTTGCCACTACCAAGCTTCCATTGATCAACCCACAAGGTGAAGTAGTGGGTACATTCGGTATATCCAGGGATATCACCAATGTAAAATTGCTCGAAAAACAACAGCATGATGCGATGCTGGAGAAAGCAGTTGCACAGGGAAAATTTGAAATTGCTTCTGAAGTGATGCATGATATTGGAAATGCTGTTGTAGGCTTTGGTTCTTATCTTACCCGAATCAAACGGCTGCAGGAAAAAGATCATTCCGAAAGGCTACTGCATCTGTCGCATTTTTTTGAAGAACAAAAAGCATCGCTTTCTTCAGCCATAGGTGATAATAAAGCAGAAGCCGTTATCAAATTACTTACCGGCATTGCCGAAACGCAAAAAAACAACCAGGAAGAAATCACCCATTCTATATCAGAGCAGTTGGGTATCATTGGCAATATTGAAGAAATACTGAACATTCAGCGGCAATATATTTCCGGTCATGAAACAAAGGAAAGAAAACAGGCCAATATCAAAAATATCATTAATGATAGTCTTTCCATGCTTTTCTCCACTATTGATAAAATGGCCGTAAATGTTTACCTGAATGTTGAGGAAGAACTTCCACTGATTAAAGGCGACCGCACCAAACTGATGCAACTGATACTTAATGTTCTGAAAAACAGTATTGACGCTGTTGAAGCCAATCCTGATGAAAAAAGTATTTGTATTAACGCCTACACTGATGCCAAAAAGCTGATACTGCAAGTAAAGGATAATGGCAGAAGACCAATAAGCGAATCCTCCGATGCTGGACAAAGCCTGAATAATTGCCGGGCTATAGTAGAAAGTCATGAAGGCACCCTGGATATCAGCAGTGAAGGACCAGGCAAAGGAACACTCATCACTATAGGCTTCAAAATACAGGCCGCCTAGCCGGCAGAACAGGTAACAATGCTATTTTCATTTTTCGGCTGTAACCATTTTCTCCAGGGGAATAAAAATAAACTCACTAAAAGCATCTACCTGCCCAAAATCTGCCATAGCCGGAGATATTTTTAATGTGGCGGTTTCATTTAAACTGGCTGTTTGTAACACTTTGAAAATATCCGACAGGGTTACAATTCCGTTTGATCCGGCTCCCTTTGCCCGTAGTACCTGTAACAGCAGGTTTGCAAAAGGAGAATGACGGCCTGCTTTACCATCAAAGGCCGGTTCGCTACCTACAGATGATAAGAATTTCCGTGTACGTAACGGTAACTTATCTTTTAAAAACTGCAGCACATTCCTGTTTGAGATATTGCCAAATTCCCCTTCTCTTTTTTCCTTGTCAAAAACTTTTTGATCAAATACTCCCCCATGACAAACATCGAGCAATACCAGGATCTGCCGTGCAGGAATATTGTTCAGCATTTTCTGCAGTTTCAGATAAGGGATATAGGTATTGCGTACAGGATCGTCTTCAACAGACCGGGAATCAGTGCATACAATAAATCCGTCATCAAGCAATTCGTCATCTACATCTCCATGTCCTGCAAAATAAACCACGAACTGATCATTGGGTTTTGCAATACGATAATACTCCCTGATAGCTTTATATATAGTATCCATTGGCCTGTCTTCCAATAGCTGTACTTCAAACCCATAGGAATTGGACAACTCATCTGCTACAGCCTTTGCATCTTTTACAGGATTACTTAACCTTTTCCAGCCCTTTCCCTTATAATTGTCAGTACCCACCACTAAAGCATATCGCTTTCCGGCCAGGCCACTTACTTGCTGTTGTATTTCTTTTGCCCTCACCTTCAACCCCCTTGTCTGCTCATTATCGTCACCAAATATTTCCTTGTATTGCTGGAGGAACTGCTTTTCGAAGAAAATATCAAAATAGTCGTATTCATTTACCCTGCAGGCTGTTTCCTTGCTTTTAAGATTAAAAACAATCTCCTGTGACTTATGTCCCCCATTAAATAAATCATAGATGTTTAATTTATCTTCCAGAGAGGTTATATAATAGTTGATAGGGCCTTTCTCAATTTTCTGACCATTGCAATGAGTATTATCCAGGCCAAATCCATTGGGCACAATGATCACCCTGTTTTTATTAAGTATCCCGGCTACGGTTGGTGAATTTTGCATCAGCGTTTTAATAAACTCTGTTTTAAATTTCTCTGTAGGCCCTGCTTCTGTAATAAACAACTGATTAACAGAAGGTATTACCTGGATGTGCTCCTGCAGTACTTTTAAGGAAATCAATCTTTCATTAACTTCTTCTTTAAACCGGTTAGTGTAGGAAACAAAGTCCCTGGTATATTCTTTATCATCATAAGGAAAGAAATGAGTAGCATAATTCAGTGAGTCAAAAGATACTGGGTTACTGAAACCACTGAAATTAAACACAAAAAAATCATTAGCAGCTGCTTTTGATGCAATATCCTTCAACGCATTTAAAATAGCTTCTTTTGTAGCATTCCTTCCTATTAATAAGTACTCGTTATAATTTATGACAGAATCCTGCATTGCAAATGCCTTCTGGAAATTTTTTTTAAAAAAAGTATTATACGTTATCGCATCAGATTCACAATTAGAAAAAGGTTTTAGTGCATCTCCCTGGTACCTGTTTATGCCGATAGAAACCACCCATGCTGCGCCTGTTGAATACTTGTTCCTGTCTGAAATAGTGTAAACCTCTTCCAGCCGCAACAGGCGGCCCAGGGTCGGTACATCCTTTCCTTGTTCCTTAAATTTTTGCGCATAATTGTAGACAAACTTATCCGTCAGCTTCATCGATGAATCATAGGCCAATACCCGTAGCATATTTGCGCCAAGATTAAAGACTTTATCTGTTAGCCGAAACTTGTTATCCAACTGCCAGGCACTGTCAACCTTTTCTTTGCTCCCGAAAATCAGGCGATAAGCTTTTACTCCGCCTTTTGTAGAATCCATCAATCCTTTTAAATTAATAATAGTATCGCCTCTAAAAAAAGAGGCTCTCCAGCCATCTTTTATATAAGGTCCATTGTAAATGATATATACCTGCGATGGCTTGTACTTTTTCAGACCGGGGGCATACTGAGTATTTTCCAATACATAAGTTCCACGTATTGCTATTCCCGGATTACCACAAACAGGTACCGGGAAAAAAGCAGCAGCCAGCAGCCACATACTGAAACAAGGTGACACATTTTTAATACTCATTCCCATAACCCTAATTTTTGAAAAGTTATTACTATATATTCATATAAAGCATACCCTGGAAAAGGTAATTTTATTGGCTTTCAATCAGAAATTCTTAAAATACCCTGCAGATGGTATCACAAGAACAAAAAGTATATTTAATATTATACAGTCTATTATTTGGAATAACAAACCCATAGGCCGAATTTTAATAATAACAAAGCACCCACCATGAGAAAGCTCCTCATTACTATTTTTCCTTTTTTTATTGCATTACTCAGTACCGCACAGGAGAAAAGAGCACTTATCATCGGTATAGACAAATACCTGCCCCCTCCCAACGCTAAAATTGAAGGTACGGCCAGGTCAGCGTTCAAAAATCTCCAGGGCTGTGTGAATGATGGCAGGGCTATGCATTCTGTTATTGTATCCAAATTTCAGTTTGATACTAAAAATATCGATACCCTGTTCAATGAAGCTGCAAACAGGAACGGGATATTGAAAGCAATGAATGACTTATTGAAGAAAAGTAATGCTAATGATATTGCCTTTATTTTCTATGCCGGACATGGTAGCCAGGTTCCAAACAGCCTTGCAAAAGAAGAAGACAAAAAAGATGAATCCATGGTACCCAGTGATACCTGGAAACCAGGTGTAGAGGACATTCGGGATAAAGAATTGGCAAAGATCTATAACGATTTCCTGGATAAAGGGATTAAATTGACAGTGATTATGGATTGCTGCCATAGTGGATCTCTTTCCCGTGGCCCGAATGACCCTGGATTGTTTCGTTTTATCGACGATGCTAATTACGATGCAAAGGATGCCTCCCAGCCAACACCGCCTGAAACCCGGCCTGAAGGTAATTTCCTGATACTCTCTGCAGCCCAGGATAATGAGCTTGCCCAGGAACAAAGGGATGAGCATAATATACCGCATGGCGCTTTTACAATTGCACTGATGCAGGCGCTGGAACAGCAATCGGTAAATGCATCTGCCACTAATTTATTTACAAGTATCAGGGCTATACTGAAAAGTAATGGCAAAAAACAAGAGCCTGTATTGGGAGGAAAATCAGAAAGGCAACAGCAAACATTATTCGGTATTACAAAAGGAACATTGCCTGATAAGTCACTGATCGCTATCTCCGGTTTTGAAAATGACAGAGTACTGCTGCAGGGTGGTTTTGCCTTAGGACTGAATAAAGAAAATGAGTTGGTAAAATTTAAGGGCACTGATACATTAGTTAAATTGGAGATCGATTCCATTTATGGGGTTAATAAGTGCCGTGCCAGGTTAGTAAAGGGAGACATCAAAAACCTGAAAGCAGGTGAACTGCTTGAAGTGACCAACTGGGTTTCTTCTTCCGCTCCCCTGCTCAAAGTTTATATACCAGCAGGCAAGCTGAGTTATAATGATGTAACAAAAATGGCAAGCATCAGTAAGGAACTCAGGCAATCAAAAAAAATCAAATGGGTGAACGAACTGGAAAAAACAGACCCCTACACCAGTATATATTTTGATGGCGAAAAATACAGGGCTAATATAGATGGTAAAGAAGTGCCTGTTCCCTCCTCTATTTCTGCATCCTCATTACTTCAGTTAGGCAAGCCTGATTCGTCTTTTTATTTTGAATTACCTGTCTCCAATGAACTTGCTGCAGCCGTAGCAGAAAGATTGCAGTCTGTGAAAAATAAGAGTATTGTTATTGTTAGCAATATAGCTGATGCCCATTATGCTCTATATGGAACAATAGATGAAAAAGGTAACCCGGCATATGGGCTACGCCGTGCCCAAACATCTGCCAGGGATAGCCTGGAATCGATGCCTGTACAAACAAAGAGTTTTCCACTTGATAATAATAGTCCTGAAACGGCAACAGCAGTATCCGATAGTTTGTATGAATATGCCATGCGGCTTTCAAAAATTAGAGGGTGGGTACAATTAAAGGGACCGAAAGAAGGAGAAACCAATTTCCCTTTCCATCTAGAAATGAGAAGTAAAGAAACCGGGCAGCTGGTAACTAATAATGAATACAAAGTGGGTGAGCAGATCGCCTTTCACCTGGTAGCTAATGATGGATATACAGGGGCTAACAAAGTAAAAAGGTTTGTCTATGTATTTATAATTGATAAGGCCGGAAACATGATACTGGCTTATCCCGAAGCTGATGCCGGAAATGTAGGTAACCAATTCCCGAAATTTGAGAACTTCAATATTGTAAAAGATGTTTTCCTGTTTGAAGGAACTGTTTCAGAACCTGTAGGAACTGATAATTACTTTCTGCTGGCATCTGATGAACCTATTACCAACTATGCCATGGTATTCAACCAGGAAGGAGTGAGAGCTGCGGGAGGAGAAGAAAGTCCGTTGGGTAACCTTTTAAACATGGGCAACGAAGGCGGTACAAGGTCATTGAAAAAGACCGTCTCCAACTGGAACCTTATAAGATTATCGGTCAAGTCCCGGTATTGATAAAAAATATCAGGCACTACAATAAAAAGCAGACTCTACAGCCTGCTTTTTTAGTTACTTTGACTATATGAATCCGCAAGTTCCGCTGGCAGAAAGAATACGACCCCGGTCATTAGATGAGCTGATGGGACAAGAGCACCTCGTTGGCAAAGGAAGCATTCTCCGCACTTCAATAGATAATAATAAGGTTCATTCAATGATCTTCTGGGGGCCTCCGGGCACAGGAAAAACTACTATTGCCAATATTATTGCACACACACTAAAGGCGCCATTTTTTCAACTCAGTGCCATCAATGCAGGAGTAAAAGAAGTGAGGGAGATCATCGAACAGGCCAAAACAAAACCAGGCGCTGTTCTTTTCATTGATGAAATTCACCGGTTTAACAAAGGACAGCAGGATGCATTACTGGGAGCTGTAGAGAAAGGGATTGTAACATTGATCGGTGCCACTACTGAAAACCCTTCGTTTGAAGTAAACAGCGCCTTACTGAGCCGATGCCAGGTTTATGTTTTAAAACCACTGGATGAAAATGAATTGATAAATCTTTTGAAAATTGCCATAGGGAAAGATGAAATCCTTTCCAGGAAAAATATTCAATTAAAAGAAACAGCTGCACTGATAAACATTTCAGGAGGCGATGGAAGAAAATTACTTAACCTGCTGGAGATTGTATGCGACGCTGCCGGTAGGGATGTCATCATTACCGATAACTATGTAATGGAAATAGCGCAAAAAAGAATTGCACTATATGATAAAAGTGGTGAACAGCACTATGATATTATCTCTGCTTTTATTAAATCAATCAGGGGCAGTGATCCTAATGCAGCTGTTTATTGGCTGGCCCGTATGACCGAGGGTGGCGAAGACGTAAAATTCATTGCCCGGCGGCTTGTCATTCTTGCAAGCGAAGATATCGGTAATGCTAATCCCACTGCACTTGTATTGGCTAATGCAGCTTTTGATGCGGTGAACAAGATCGGTTATCCTGAAGCCAATATCATACTGTCACAATGTGCCATCTATCTTGCATCATCACCAAAAAGTAATGCGGCTGTGGCTGCTATTGGAGAGGCACTATCAGCTGTTAAACAGTATGGCGATCTGCCAGTGCCATTACAAATACGGAATGCACCTACTAAGTTGATGAAAAATATGGGTTATGGGAAGAACTATGAATACTCTCACAGCTACGAGAATAATTTTTCGCCGCAGGAATATTTACCCAAAGAAATAGCAGGAACAAAATTTTTTGATCCGGGGAAAAATGCAAGAGAAGAAGAATTGAGAAAATTTCTAAAAAACCTCTGGAAAGACAAATACAACTATTAATGAACCTTTTTCGGTTCAAATAATAAGGGGAAGAACTGTCCCTGCATCTTTTCGCCTTTGGGAACCGCCGGAACCCCATCTAACAAAGGTTCATCTGAATCAGATCTTACTCCGTCTGCAAAAACATTTATGACAAATGCTCTTCTTGGCCTGGCTGAGGTATTAGCTCCTGATCCATGCAGAGTAAGTGAATGATGAAAAATGGCTTCCCCGGCTTTTACCTCGGCATACTGCGGATGGTCAAATTTCTTTTTCTGATCCTCATTCAAAAAATCTTTTATACCATGTAATTCCCCGGCTATTATTGGTTTGGGCAATAAGCCCCAATCATGGCTGCCGGGTATATATTGAAGACATCCATTTTCTTTTGTAGCATCATCCAATCCGCACCAACAGGTAAGATGCGCCACTGGTTTTGTTCTTGTCCAGTAGGAATAATCCTGGTGCCAGGCTACTACTCCTCCCTGTTTGGCCGGCTTCCAGAAAATCTGATCATGCCAGAACCGCACTGGAACATTACCTAATAATTGACTCGCCGGAACAAGAAAACGGGGATTCCATAGTACATCATGCAAACCCCTTGTGATGCGCCAGGCACCTAAGGCGTGAAATAAGATGCTGGAAGGATCTGTTGATTCATTAGAATGGAATTCATAAAACAATTTATGACCAGGATGTTTCGGGTCGGCGATATCGCTTAATTCCCTTCTGATAACATCGATCTGCTTTTCATCCAGCAGCTTCACACCACTGAGGAAACCATTTTTTTTGAAAAAATCAATTTGTTCATCACTTAACTCATACTGTTTCCATTCCTCTGCTGATGCAGGCCAGCGAAAAAGATCGCTAACCAGTTCATGTATGCTGCTAAGATCTTTTATTGCCATTGAAACAAGTTTGTTTAAAATTACCGAAATACGGGTTATACATGAAATATATCCGCTGATGCTATATTTGCTCTCCTAACGAAACTTCCGGCAACAATGAATTGGGTATTAAAAAAATTTGATGCACTTACTCCGTCGGAGTTGTATGCTATCATTCAACTACGTAATGAAGTATTTGTTGTTGAACAGCACTGTGTTTACCAGGACGCTGACAATAAAGATCGCTGGGCTTATCATTATATGGGATGGAAGGATAATAAACTGGTTGCTTACACCCGGCTTCTGCCTCCGGGTCTCTCGTATAATGAACCATCAATAGGAAGAGTAGTTACTTCACCTGCTGCAAGAAAAAGTGGTTTTGGCAGAGAACTAATGAAAAACTCCATCGATACTATATATAGCTTATTTGGCAAACAACCCATCAGGATAGGTGCCCAGCTTTATCTTAAAAATTTCTACGCATCACTTGGCTTTCAGCAGACGGGTGATATTTACCTGGAAGATGGTATTGAACATATAGAAATGATACTGTCATAGCACATTTTCGTAGAATCACTAAGTAGAAAAACTTTTACAAGCTCCAGAATTAAAAAAATACGGTTGTAAATACCTATCATATTTCTTTCTTTATCTACTTTAGTTTCGAAATCCAATAGTAGAAAAACCAGAAATCTGATACCAATGAGAACAAGTTTACTCACTGTACGGCTGTCCGTACTAATTTGCTTATTCACTTTCATTTCTTTACAATCACATTCACAGTCTATCACCAGCCGCAACGGAAAAGTTGAGATAGGTCTTGGTTTAGGCCCAATGTTTTTCCTTGGCGACCTGGGAGGCAGTGCCGGTGTGGGAAAAACCTTTGTAAAGGATCTTGACTTTCCGCTGACCAAGCTTAACAAAGGCTTGTACTTTAACTATTACCCTGCTGAATGGATAGGTTTTCGTGTAGCCGGTAACCTGGGTTATGTGGAAGGAGATGATGCTGAAGCACCGGCAAAAGGTGGTGCTGAAATGGACAGAAGAGAAAGAAACCTGAACTTCCGTTCCAAAATCAAAGAAGCTTATGCAGCCCTGGAGTTGTACCCCACTTACTTCATGGAAAAATATGATGGATTGGAAGGTAAATTCCGTCCTTATGTACTCGGCGGCATAGGTATGTATAATTTTAATCCTGAAACTAAAGATGTGGATGGCAGTTGGGTAAAAACAGCTCCCCTCAGGTTAGAAGGCCAGGGGTTTGCAGAATATCCTGACAGCAAGCCATATAAACTAACACAGATGAATGCCCTGGTAGGTGTTGGGTTTAAATACTACATAAAAGAGAATTCCTATATCGGTTTTGAGATCCTGCACAGGAAGTTATTTACCGATTATGTAGACGATGTTAGTAATAACTATTACATCGATCCAATTTACTTTGATCAGTATTTAGCACCGGCAGACGCTGTAAAAGCAAGAAGATTATATTATCGTGGCACATATTCTTTCCCGGCTACTCGTCCTTACGAAGAGTTTGCAGAAAGAGGTGATCCTACAGAAAATGATGCCTTCTTTTCCAGCATTATTCGTTTTGGCTGGCGCCTCGGCGGTAACAGTGCCACCCGACATCTTAAGTGTCCTGTTTTCTATTAAAGGACTAAAAACCACCCTGTAAACACCGAACCCTTATATGAAAACAAACTTTACACTTAAATCATTTATTGCAGTAAGTTTTCTTCCCGGATTGCTGATAGCTGTTCAACCAGTACTGGCATCAGGAAAACCTGTGAAAGAATACGCCACGTCCAACGAAGATCCGGAAGAAGAGAAGGCAGCAAAGACAGCGAAAGCAACTACATTCTCTTCCCGTAACAACAGCTCTGTAAAGATTTACCCTGATATTATAAAGAGAGAAATGCATGTAGTGGCAAAAGATAACGGGGGAAAGGAAGCAGATTTTTTTGTTTTTGACCTGCAGGGAACATTAGTACAGAATTACAAACTAAAAGCAAAAGACCATTACCGGATCACGGGACTTAGTAAAGGTACCTATGTATACAGGGTGTTTTGCGGCGATGAAGAAACCGTTTCTGGTAAATTTGAAATACGTTAAGTTATTATAAACGCAGTCCCGGTAAGTGGCAGGGAGCTTAATAAAATCTGATACCTGGTTGATAAAACCTAATCCGTTCTCTATTGGTACTCTCATTTGTACTCAATTTTATTAATCACTCTCTGCACTGCTTACGGGCATCTAAACTCTGAGCTCTTTTAATTGTCATAACTAAGAAAACCCGTACGGGCAGGGAAATTGTTAAAATCCAGTATCCGGGAGAAAAACTAAAAAACCCTACTGTAAATTTTCTCAATCACTTCCTGCCTATACCTACGGGTTGTACCCCCTCTCCCTCCTTTTTTTCTGCTTAACTCTTCCTGATAATAAAGTACTGTTACTAACAGGTTTATAAAAAAAACTGTTATGCTGGTCTGTTTTTCAAAAACTATCTTATATTAGTTTTACCTTAAGCAGGAGGGAGACCTGAACCCAAAAACCAGGGGCGAATGCCGAAAAGCCAAACGAGTAGGCCCATCAACCAAAATCAACCAATCATGAATTTAATTGAAAGAGCAAAGAACATTATTACTGCTCCTAACAAAGAATGGGATGTAGTTAACGGAGAAGAACCCAATATTCCAGGAATTATTACAGGCTATGTTTTACCGCTGGCCGGTGTGGCTGCTATAGCTGCATTTATTGGTTATGGTCTCATTGGATTTAATGCAGGTTTCGGAATCAGGATCAAAGGAATGGATTGGGGACTTTACCAGGCCATAACAGTTTTAGCAGGTGCCCTCTTAAGTGTTTTTGTTAGTGCATTTGTAATTGATGCGCTGGCACCAAGTTTTGGATCCGAAAAGAATTTAGGCAGATCAGTTCAACTGGTTGCTTATTCGTACACTCCAGGATGGATCGGTGGACTTTTTGCAATCCTCCCCTCTTTGGCCATAATTGGCAGCCTTGCAGGGTTATATGGCCTGTATTTATTGTATGTAGGCTTACCGAAATTAAAGAAAACACCCCAGGACAAACATGTCAGCTATTTTGTGGTTTCTCTTATAGTTATGATCGTAGTGTTTGTCGTTATAGGATTGATCCTGGCTAAGATATTGATGTCAGTATTCGGCTTATCTTATGGTATAAGTGATATTAACTTTAGTCTTTAATATTAATATAAGGCGATCTATAGAAAAAGACCAGTTGCGATAACTGGTCTTTTTCTATTTCTTACAACTCCATTTTCAGAAACTGTGCAGTATAACTTTCTTTGTTTTTTATCAATTCCTCCGGGGTTCCTTCAAAAAGTATTCTTCCTCCTCCATCACCCCCTTCGGGGCCAAGATCAATAATATGATCGGCTACTTTTATTACATCCATATTATGCTCGATCACCAGCACTGTGTTACCCCTGTCAACCAGTTTATTCAGCACTTCCAACAAGTGTTTTATATCTTCAAAATGTAATCCGGTAGTGGGTTCATCGAGAATGTAAAAAGTTTTGCCGGTATCTCTCTTAGATAGTTCAGTGGATAATTTTACCCGTTGCGCTTCACCGCCGCTAAGCGTAACAGCTGATTGCCCTAAAGTAATGTATCCAAGGCCTACTTCTTCCAGCACTTTGATCTTGCGATAGATATAAGGAACATTCTGAAAAAACTCCACAGCTTCTTCCACTGTCATCTCCAGTACATCAGCAATGGATTTTCCCTTGTACCGTATTTCCAGCGTTTCCCTGTTATAACGCTTCCCATTGCATTTTTCACAATGTACATACACATCCGGCAGGAAATTCATTTCTATCACTCTCATACCACCACCTTCACACACATCGCAGCGGCCGCTTTTTACATTAAATGAAAACCGGCCTGCATTATACCCTCTTATTTTGGCTTCGGGTATGGAAGCAAATAAGGTTCGTATTTCCGTAAAGAAACCACAATAGGTAGCAGGATTACTTCTCGGTGTTCTGCCGATCGGTGACTGATCGATCTCGATCACTTTATCAATATGTTCCAGCCCCTTCACGGATTTATATTCCAGCGGGGTCATCTTGGAACCAAAAGCATGTTTGGATAGAATCGGGTACAGGGTCTCGTTGATCAACGTTGATTTCCCGCTGCCACTCACTCCTGTTACACAAATAAATTTACCCAATGGAAATTTTGCATCTGCATTCTGCAGGTTATTCCCCCTCGCTCCTTTCAGCTCAAGGAATTTTCCACTCCCTTTTCTTCTTTCGGATGGCACTGCAATACTTCTGTGACCATTGAGGTACCCGGATGTAAGTGTATCTAACTTCAATAACTGCTTAGGTTCTCCCTGCGCAACGATCTTTCCGCCATGAAAACCTGCCTTAGGACCAATATCAATCAGGTGATCTGCTGCCAGCATGATGTCTTTGTCATGCTCTACTACCAGCACACTGTTACCAATATCCCGCAGGTTCTTTAAGGCCTCAATCAACCGGTGGTTATCTCTCTGGTGCAGGCCAATAGAAGGCTCATCCAGGATGTAAGTAATACCCTGCAATTGTGAGCCTATTTGTGTTGCCAGTCTTATTCGTTGCGATTCCCCGCCACTCAGTGTTTTCGAGGGCCTGTATAATGTGAGATATGTTAAACCGACATCTAATAAAAATTGGACTCTTTCCCTGATCTCTTTTAATACATCTTTGGCAATTGTTTTTTGTTTGTTTTCAAGCATCAGCTCAATGCCATCAAACCATGCTGCAAGATTATCAAGATTCATATTGCTGAGTTCAGCAATATTCCTCCCATTAACTTTAAACCAGAGACTTTCCTTTTTTAATCTTGATCCGCCACATTCATCACAAGGGCGAACGATCATATAATCTTCTGTCCACTCCCTGATTGCCTCACTATAGGGATTGGCAAACCAACGTTGAAGCATGTTGATGACCCCTTCAAAAGGAGCACTAGGGTCAAACTTCATGTTCTCAAAATCCAGGTCATCCTGCTGCCCTTCTTCATTCCCATAAAGCATAATATTGAGTTGCTTTTGAGAAAGTTTACTTACGGGAGTAGTGAGCGATATCTTATTTTTTTTAGCAGCTTCCTGTGCCTGCCGGTATACCCATGCATCCCTTTCCTCTCCTAATGGGGCTATACCTCCTTCACTAATACTTAATGAAGGATCAGCGATCACAGCCTCCATATTAATATGGTGTTTAGTGCCAAGCCCTTTACAAACAGGACAAGCCCCATATGGCGAATTAAAAGAAAAAGCATTGGGTGAGGGCTCTTCATAACTGATTCCTGTATCCTCACACATCAGCAGTTTGGAATATTGTACAAATCTGGAATCATCCACCAGTAAAAACATCAAATCCTTTCCCAGCTTTAATGTTTGCTGCACACTTTGACTCAGCCTGGCTTTAAGATCATCCGTAACCTGCAGGCGGTCCACTACCAATTCTATATCATGGATCACATACCGGTCAACCTGCATCTTCGGCACTATATCCTTTACTTCACCATCTATTCTCACTTTCAGGAAGCCTTTTTTTCTTACATCTTCAAAAAGCTCACGGTAGTGCCCCTTTCTTCCCCGTACCAATGGTGCCAGCAAGGCTATTTTTTTCCCTTTATACTTTTGGAAAATATTGTCTACTATTTCTTCCTCACTCCACTTCACCATTCGCTTGCCGGTATTATAAGAATAAGCATCGCCTATTCTTGCGAATAATAACCGGAGGAAATCGTAAATCTCGGTAACCGTACCTACTGTCGAACGGGGGTTTTTATTAGTTGTTTTTTGTTCAATTGAAATAACCGGCGAAAGGCCTGTGATCTTGTCTACATCAGGTCGTTCCATATCGCCGATGAACTGGCGGGCATAAGCGCCGAATGTTTCCATATACCTTCGCTGGCCCTCTGAATAAATAGTATCAAAAGCCAGAGATGATTTACCACTTCCGCTGATGCCGGTAATAACAACCAGCTTATTCTTAGGGATGGAAATGTCGATATTCTTGAGGTTGTGAACCCTGGCTCCATACACTTCTATTGATTCATGATCCCGTACCGGTTCTTCTGTGCCGTTATGCTTACTCTTTGCCATATGATGATAAACGAAGATAAGAACAAGCCAAGAATGAAATAGTTACCGTTTTAGACCTAAACTTTTAACGTTGATTCAGCAGAACTTTTCCGAGTTATCCACAAATCTTTATTCTGGCACAGTATTTTGGAATGAAGCAAAGAGTACCAATTCAATCATTAAAATTATTTCTTATGAAAAAGACCATTGTAATAATGGCTGGAATTGTTTTATCCCTGTTATCAGTATCTGCAGGTGCCCAGCAAACCTGGGATGCCAAAAAAAATCCCACTGTTGACTCAATAGCTGCATTGTACCGCGACAAGATCGTTGCAGCTCCGGTTGCTCCTACCAGGGAAGATATCTTTCCGGTGATCGGGAAATATGAATCTTCAGTAAATGCAGACGCTGCCCATATTACTATTACCCTTGATGAACAGAATAAAGGCCTCGTATGGATACAAGGTCTGCCACAGGGTAAAGTGAAAGCCATGCTGAGAAAATCACCAGCAACGTATAAAATTCCAGCACAAAAAACAGCTGAAGGAAATGAAGTGGCAGAAGGCACTTTGATTTTCGATAAAGAAACAAACACCCTGAGCATTTGTCTTGGCAAATCATATAATGCAGAAGATCCATCTGCTGCATTTGCCGCTCCTGCCGAAGAACCTGCTCCCACTGCAAAGAATTCCAAAGTGAAAAAGCCTGTACAGCCAAAAGCCTGGATATACACCGGCACAAAACTGTCAAAAGAAACAGCAAGGAATTAAGAAACATTGATCGGGCGGTTCATAACAGTATAGAAAGAGGCTGCCATATGGCAGCCTCTTTCTTCTTATTTTAGCAGGCTAAACAAGAGAAATGTTCAACTTCTTTAAAAAGAAAGCTGCTGAAATAAAAGTAATTGACAAAGTAGTGATCGATGAAACAGCAAAGCTTAAAGCCATGCTGGACTTGTGGAATACTGATAATAATATAATTTTCATTTTCTGGTTTGATGAGAGTCTTGATAAAGCCGCAGTGTATTTCGGTAATCAAACAACAGCACCCATAACATTATTAACCGCCAGGGAGGCCGCTACTCCGCAAATAACCGGCAGGATCCCTGTATTTGGAGAGCACTTTCCTTTACGTAATAAGGAAGAAGAGCTATTCAGCAAGCTGAACCTGGAAACAGTACAGGTGTTTTCTTCCCTTAGGGAGCCCCTGTTTCAGCAATTTGGTAGTGATAAAATCATACAGCTCATGCAACAACTGGGCATGAAAGAGGATGAGATTATTGAACATGCCATGATAAGTAAAGCAATAAAAAGAACACAGGAAAAAATAGAAAATAAAGTAACGTCAGATTTTTCCGCCCGGTCTCAACAGGATTGGATCGATAAAAATTATATCCTCTAAGGCCCTTGCTGGTAAAGGATTTCAGCTAATAACCAAACAACTGTTTGCTGAAAATCCAAATCCGGATTTGGAAATCCTGTGTACTAACCCCTATCTTTGCCCAAGTTCTTTACAGTTACTTATCAAGAAAGGCAGAGGGTAATGGCCCGATGAAGCCTTGACAACCTCCCACACTTAACTAATACGTACCAGTGTGGAAAGGTGCCAATTCCATCTCGCTAAGGCGGGAGAGATAAGTCAGATCAACAGCTTCAGAATATTTTGTTTCAGCATATTTAAAGCTCATCTGATTTATCGGGTGAGCTTTTTTGTTGCTCTTCCCGGTAATCTTTTTTGATAAGTGATGTAAACTGTACACCAATTTTTCATCATGTTTAAAATCAAAAGAGATGAGCTATTTAAAAAAGAAACAGTGCTGCTTAGCAATAGCTGCCAGCACTTCATCACCGCAAAGTCATTCAACTGTAAAATGTTCCCTGCCGGAACAAACGGTCATTTGTAAATGCTACTCCTTAACATTTAATTAAGCAGAAAAAGGCAAATAAATTTGGAAGAGGGATATAAAGTCCACTAATTTTATCGGGTAAACATGAATACAAAGGCAATATATTTAAATTCATTCAGCGCATCTATCCGGTGCATTTGTTGTCGTTGTTGTATGCCGTAAGGCATACATAATATTCTACCCAAAAGGGTGTACCCCCTTCCTTTATTGCCGCCATTTTTATTAAACCTCAATCTCTCATTCTTAAA
>JAKQEA010000201.1 GCA_029558715.1 Bacteroidota bacterium
ATCCGAAATCTCCAGTACAATAGTGGAAATGAATTTGTAAAATTTTACTCAGGCTGGGATGCCCGCAGTCAAAACGTCCGGGTGGATAAAGAAGTGGAAATGAGATTGGCTACCGTTGATATTGGCAGATACCGTGACGACAGAAGCATCAGAAAAGTATCAAAAGAAATTGTGGTAAAGGAAACCGTTTACAAACCAGATTCAGTAGTAAAAGAATATGCAAAAGTTTTTGCCACTATTACTACTACCAGGAGAACCATGCAGTCTGATGCGGTGCTGCAGGTAAACGTAAGAGACGAAAATGGCCGTTGGTTATGGGGTGACAATTTTGCTGCCAATCATAACTGGAGCACTGAGTTCGCAACTTATACCGGCGATGAAAGAGCCTTAAGCGAAAGTGATAAGCAATTGGTTAACCGCAGGAGGGAATTTGCGCCTGCTGAACCGGAGATTATGAGATGCCTGATGGAAGAAATAAGTAACAATGCGCTTTACAGGATAAGAAATCACTTTAACCAGTATTAAATAAAGTTAAAAAGGACATGAAATTCATGTCCTTTTTCTTTTCATCTTTGCCCCGATGAATAAGAAAAGAATAATCAAATGGGTAAAGATTGTCGCCATCATTTATATATCCGGAGGGATTGCATTATATTTTCTGCAGGATGCCGTGCTTTTCCATCCTGTTACACTGAACAGAACCTATAGCTATAATTTTCCTGAACCACATAAGGATATCAGCATACCCATAAATTCGGAAGACACCCTTAATCTTGTTGATTTTGAAAGCACTGGACCCGTATCAAAAGGAATTGTACTCTACTTTCATGGTAACAAAAGAAATATTTCCTGGTATGCCAAATACATTCCTTATTTCACCCGGCATGGATACCAGGTGCTGATGATAGATTATCCTGGTTTTGGCAAAAGTACTGGTAAGTTGACTGAACAAAAACTGTATGAGTGGGCGATGCAGGTGTATAAAATTGCCCGTAAACGTTTTTCAGCTGATAGTATAATCATCTATGGTAAAAGTATGGGGACCGGTATTGCGGCACAACTTGCTTCTGTCCGTGACTGCCGGAGATTAATTCTTGAAACTCCTTATTATGATTTTCCCGCTGTAGTGAAACACTATCTGCCCATTTATCCTGTAAGGTGGATGCTGCATTATGAAATACCGACCTGGCAATACCTGCAAAAAGTTACTGCCCCGGTTTCTATTTTTCATGGCACCAGGGACAGGATCGTACCATACAAGAATTCAAAGAAATTACTGCCTTACCTTAAACAAACAGATGAAATCATAACTATTAAAGGAGGAAGTCATAACGACCTGTATCAATACAAAGAGACGCTACATAAAATTGATTCCGTGCTGAGCTTATAATTAAACGGGCACAACATTCGGTGTTTTATTCTTTCTTATTTTTTCAGGAACAGTATGTAATATTTCCTGCCGCAATACATCAATCAGTTTCTTCTTCACAAAATTCCGGTGCACCACCAGACTTACTTCCCGCATGGGAGGCGGTTTTTTAAAATGACGTATCAGCTGTGTTTGCTTCAGTGGCATATCAAGTGTTGCCAGTTCAGGAATGATCGTTATACCATCATTCATCTCCACCATACGCCGGAGTGTTTCAATACTGCCTGCTTCATAATCAAAATGGCTGCTTTCACGGCTCATCTTTCTAAGCTCGCATAAATTGACTATCTGCGAACGAAAACAATGTCCTTCTTCCAGCAACCATAATTTATTCGGATCAATATCCTGTGGCAATACATATGTTTTCTCATACACTTCATTCTTCCGGGATACATAAGCCATCAGTTCTTCATAAAAGAGCACATACTCTTTTATTCCTGCTTCCTGCAAAGGGGTGACCAATATCCCTGCATCAATCTTACCCTCCCGTAATCTTGAAATAATCAGTTCTGTCATCATTTCATGCACCACCAGCCGGACTTCAGGATATTTTTTAGTAAAAGGCTGGATGAACAATGGCAGCAGATAAGGAGCCAGAGTAGGTATGATCCCAATTCTTAGTTCACCGGTAAGAATCCCTTTTTTATCCTGGATGGTTTCAAGCAGGTTGTTTCTTCCAGCCAGTATAACCCTTGCCAGTTCAATGATCTCGGCCCCCGTCTCAGTAGGAACCACTGGTTGCTTACTGCGGTCAAATATCTTAACGTCCAGTTCTTCCTCCAGTTTCTGGATCTGCATGCTTAAAGTTGGCTGTGTAATAAAACACTGTTCAGCTGCTTTTGCAAAATGACGCCAGGTATCCACCGCAATAATATATTCAAGTTGGACAAAAGTCATACATATAGTTTTTAACTATGAGAATATAAATTTAATCAATTTGCTTTATAATTGTATTTGACACAGTTTTGTAATATTGTCTTATTCAGGTAAAATTTATTAATAATGGAAAATAATTCTAACGACATCAGCAAATGCCCTGTCCACAATGGAGCATTTAAAAAACCCGTTGGCGGTGGCGGAACCAAAAACCGTGACTGGTGGCCAAATCAATTAAAGTTAAACATCCTGCGTCAGCATTCTTCCCTGTCTAACCCGATGGGAACAGCCTTTAATTACGCAGAAGAATTTAAGAGTCTTGATTTCGATGCGTTGAAAAAAGACCTTCATCAACTAATGACTGACTCACAGGATTGGTGGCCGGCTGATTTCGGTCACTATGGTCCTTTGTTCATCCGTATGGCATGGCATAGCGCTGGTACATACCGTACCGGTGACGGTCGTGGCGGAGCTGGAGCTGGTCAGCAGCGATTCGCCCCTCTCAACAGCTGGCCTGACAATGTGAGTCTCGATAAAGCCCGCAGGCTACTTTGGCCAATAAAGCAAAAATATGGTCGAAAGATATCCTGGGCCGACCTTATGATTCTGGCCGGTAATGTTGCATTGGAATCTATGGGATTCAAAACTTTTGGTTTTGCCGGTGGTCGTGAAGATGTCTGGGAACCGGAAGAAGATGTGTATTGGGGTTCTGAAACCAAATGGTTAGACGATAAACGGTATTCCGGTGAAAGAGATCTCGATAACCCACTTGCTGCTGTGCAAATGGGCTTGATCTATGTGAACCCGGAAGGCCCCAACGGAAATCCTGATCCGATAGCAGCAGCCCGTGATATCAGGGAGACATTCAAACGTATGGCCATGGATGATGAAGAAACCGTAGCACTGATTGCAGGTGGCCACACTTTCGGAAAAACACATGGCGCTGCAGATGCGGGCAAGTATGTTGGTCCCGACCCGGAATCAGCTGATATAGAAGAGCAGGGCTTCGGATGGAAAAACAGTTTTGGTTCAGGCAAAGGCGGTGATACTATCACCAGCGGCCTGGAAGTAACCTGGACGAGCACACCAACCAAATGGAGTAATAATTTCTTTTGGAACCTGTTCGGCTATGATTGGGAATTGACAAAAAGCCCGGCAGGTGCACATCAATGGCAACCAAAACATGGAGCTGGTGCTGATTCTGTGCCGGATGCACACGACAAGTCTAAAAGACATGCACCAATGATGCTAACAACTGATCTTTCATTGAGATTTGATCCTGTTTACGAAAAAATTTCACGTCGTTTCTTCGAAAACCCGGACGAGTTTGCAGATGCTTTTGCCCGTGCCTGGTTCAAGTTAACACACCGTGATATGGGTCCTGTTACCAGATACTTAGGGCCAGAAGTACCAAAAGAGGAATTGATCTGGCAAGATCCGGTTCCGGCAGTTGACCATAAACTGATTGATGAGAAAGACATTGCTTCATTGAAAACTTCAATCCTTGATTCGGGCTTGACAGTGTCTCAATTAGTATCGACAGCATGGGCTTCAGCTTCTACATTCCGTGGTTCAGATAAACGTGGTGGTGCCAATGGTGCCCGTATTCGGCTGGCACCTCAAAAGTATTGGGCAGTGAATAACCCAGCTCAACTTGGAAAAGTGCTGGATACACTGGAGAAAATTCAAAAAGATTTTAATGCTGGACAGTCGGGAGGTAAAAAAGTTTCATTGGCAGATATCATCGTACTGGCAGGTTGTGCTGGTGTTGAAAAAGCTGCGAAAGATGCGGGACAAAACATTACTGTTCCTTTCACACCCGGACGTATGGATGCTTCGCAGGAGCAAACAGATGTGGAATCATTTGCAGTGCTTGAGCCTGTAGCCGATGGTTTCCGTAATTATCTAAAAGCCAAATATGCTGTATCAACAGAAGAGCTATTGATAGATAAGGCTCAATTACTGACACTAACGGCTCCTGAGTTGACAGTTCTTGTGGGTGGTATGCGGGCACTGAATACCAACTACGATGGCTCAAAACATGGTGTTTTCACTAAACGTCCTGAAGTGCTTACTAATGATTTCTTTGTTAACCTGCTTGACATGAGTACAGTATGGAAGGCAACCGATGAACATAAAGAATTGTTTGAAGGAAGTGACCGTGCAACAGGCAAAGCTAAATGGACAGCAACCCGTGCCGATCTTGTTTTTGGGTCGAATTCTGAACTCAGGGCATTAGCTGAAGTTTATGGAAGTAAAGATGCGCAGGAAAAATTTGTGAAAGATTTTGTGGCAGCATGGACCAAAGTAATGAACCTTGATCGTTTTGACCTGGCTAACTAAGAAACAAAAAAGGCAACGAAAAACCCCTAAATAATCATGGTTTAAGGTTAATGGTTAACGTCCCGCCCCTGGTGGGACGTTTTTATTCTTCCAGTGTAATCCTTGATTTTCCAACTTTCAATTTATATCCCACACCAATTTTCAAAGCATAATTTCTATCGGTATGACTGACGGGAAAATCAAAACATACGGGATAATCATATTCCTTTACAATATCCCTGAGTATTTCATGAACTGTCTGACCGAAGGGTCTTTCTGTATCCTTCGTTTCTGTAAATCCACCCAGGATCAACCCGGCTAACCGTGCAATCTTACCACTTCGCTTCAACTGGTACATCATCCTGTCAATATTGTACAATTGTTCGCCAACATCTTCAAGAAACAATATTTTACCACGGGTTTTTATATCTGAATCAGAGCCTACCAAATGAGCCAATAAAGCAAGATTACCTCCCACTAACTCTCCTATCGCCTCTCCTCTTCTGTTATACTCATGCACATCACACTGGTACCTGATCTTTTTTCCTTCCAGTGCATTTCGCAAAGAAAGAACAAACTCGTTTGTACTGCCACTATCATTAAATGCCCCTGCCATCGGCGAATGCAGGGATGATATATAATAATTAGTATAAAGATGGCTGTGTAATACAGTGATATCGCTGTAACCTATTATCCATTTAGGTTGTTTCTTGAACTTTTTAAAATCAATCCTGTCTATGATACGGCCCATACCATAACCGCCCCTTGCACATAACACCGCTTTTACTTCATCGTCATCAAGCATTTGCTGGAAATCATTCAGCCTTTCTTCATCTGTTCCTGAAAAATATGTTTGAGAATCACCTCCAACTGTTTTTCCGATTTTAACAGCATAGCCCCATTGCTGTAATGCAGTAATGCAAGCCTGTACTTTTTCCATCATCATAAAACCGGCAGGGCAAACCAATCCGATTACATCACCCTTCTGTAAATAAGCAGGTATTTTAATCATAAATTAAAAATATCATTTCTTTCAGTAATTTTCTAAAATGGAAATGTTACAAAAAGCCATTCTCAAGATATCTTCTCTGTCACCCCAAAACATGACCAGCTTTTTGGCAGCCTGGAAATACTGGTCAGTTCCCAAAGATCATCTGCTGGTAAGGGAGCAGACTGTTTCAGACTACCTTTACTTTATCCAAAAGGGAGCAGCCCGCATTTACTATTATAAGAATGAAAAGGAAATTACCGAATGGATAGCCCTGGATGAGCAATTCTTTCTATCTATTACCAGCTATTTTCAACGAACACCCAGCCACCTTATAATCCAAACTCTGGAGCCCTCCGAAGTCTACGGCATCTCTTATAACGACTTTATGGCACTGGCCGATCAGCATCATGATATAGAAAAACTACTCCGCAAAATGATAACGGCCTCACTTATCCTTTCACAGGAAAGGATGGATTCCATCCAGTTTGAAACTGCACATCAACGGTATGACCGCTTGTTAAAAAAATCTCCGAATATCATTCAACGGGTGCCACTTTCTTATATTGCTTCATTTCTGGGCATAACACTTGAAACATTGAGCCGTATCAGGTCTTCCAGATAGATATTATTTGACAAATATCAAATCACCCGGTTACTATCGTACGGAACTTCACATTCTAAAACGATTGTATATGAAATGCTTTGTTTCCTTCTCACTATCATTCTTTTTCATCTCCACACTGTATGCGCAAACTAATAAAGCCAAAGAACTGGTGTCAAAAATGACACTTGAAGAAAAAATAAATCTTGTTGTAGGCATGGGAATGGACATTCCCGGAATGAGCCAGGGAAACGGAACGGGCATTGGTCAAATAAAAGACAAAGTACCAGGTGCAGCCGGAACTACTTACGCCATTCCCCGTTTTAATTTACCAAATACTGTGGTGGCAGACGGGCCAGCAGGCTTACGTATCAGCCCAACCCGTGATAATGATACGAAAACCTATTTTGCCACCGCCTGGCCGGTAGCTACTTTGCTGGCATCAACCTGGGATACCAGGCTGGTAGAACAAGTTGGCAATGCAATGGGTAATGAAGTAAAAGAATACGGGGTGGATGTTATACTTGCCCCCGGTTTAAATATTCAACGTAATCCATTAGGCGGAAGAAATTTTGAATATTACTCTGAAGACCCGTTGATTTCAGGTAAGATGACGGCTGCTATGGTGAATGGAATACAAAGCAATGGCGTGGGAACGTCAATCAAACACTTTGCAGCTAATAACCAGGAAAAAAACCGGAATACGGTGAATGTAATTATGAGTGAAAGAGCTATGAGAGAAATTTATTTAAAAGGATTTGAGATAGCAGTAAAAGAGTCGAACCCGTGGACCGTGATGAGTTCTTATAACAAACTAAACGGCACCTATACTTCAGAAGAATATCATTTACTTACAACAATTTTAAGAAAAGAATGGGGCTTTAAAGGTTTGGTAATGACAGACTGGTTTGGAGGCAATAATGCCGTGGCCCAAATGAAAGCTGGCAATGACCTGCTGATGCCTGGCACATCTGACCAGAAGAAAGCAATTACGGATGCCGTGAACAATGGTACATTGAATATTAAAATAGTTGATGCCAATGCTGAACGTATTGTAAACTATATTCTGGGTTCACCAGCTTATAAAAAATATGCCTTTAGTAATAAGCCGGATTTAAAAGCACATGCGACCATTGCCCGTAATGCGGCAGCTGACGGAATGGTTTTACTTCAGAATAACAGCAGCACATTACCTATTGCTGCATCCATCAAAAAAATTGCCGCATTTGGAGTTACCTCTTATGATTTTATTTCCGGCGGTACAGGCAGCGGTGATGTAAATGAAGAATATACGGTTTCATTAGCACAAGGATTGTCTAATGCCGGCTATCAATTAGATGAAAGCCTCAGCAGTTCTTATCAAAACTATGTTACAGCCGAAAAAGCAAAGCAACCCAAGAAAACCTTTTTTGAAGAATTTTTTAACCCTACTCAAAGGATTACAGAAATGCCTGTTGATGCTGATATTTTTACAGTAAAAGCCAATAGCTCAGATATTGCCTTAATAACCATTGGCCGGAATGCAGGTGAGGGCAGCGACCGTAAAGTGGAGAATGACTTTAATTTAAAACAATCAGAAATTGATTTGATAAACAAGGTAAGCGCCGCCTTTCATTCGCAGCATAAAAAAGTAGTGGTGATAATAAATGCAGGTGGTGTAATAGAAACTGCAAGCTGGAGAGATAAAGTTGATGCAATATTATTAGCCTGGCAGCCGGGGCTGGAGGCTGGTAATGCAGTGGCTGATATCTTAAGCGGTAAAGTAAATCCCAGCGGCAGGCTTGCAACAACTTTTCCTGTGAAATATGATGATGATGTGACTGCGAAAAATTTTCCTGGTAAAGAATTTCCTGAGCAGGCAACAAAAGGAATGATGGGTATGCCACAAATTCCGGCAGAAGTAACTTATGAGGAAGGAATCTATGTTGGCTACCGGTACTATAACACTTTTAATGTGAAACCAGCTTATGCATTTGGATATGGATTAACCTATACCAATTTTGAATACAGTAATCTTAACATAAATTCCGCTACATTTAATGGCAAACTCGTTGTAACTGTTGACATAAAGAATACAGGAAAAAGGGCGGGCAAAGAAGTGATACAATTGTATATCACCGCCCCATCACAACGGATTGAAAAACCCGTTATTGAGTTAAAAGCTTTCGGCAAAACAGGCTTACTGCAACCCGGTCAGCAAGAAACGCTTCGCTTTGAACTTACAGCAAAAGATATTGCTTCTTTTGATACAGGATCAACATCATGGGTAGCTGAGGCAGGCACCTATATTATCAAAATAGGTTCCTCTTCCGACAATATTTTACATACCCTGGCTTTCAATATTCCAAAAGATATTGTAGCAGAGAAATGCAATAAAGTACCAGCTCCACAAGTCTCAATAAATGAATTGAAAAAATAAAATAATACGGGCTATGGGGTATCGGTCTTAATTTTTCTCCGCTTTTCTTCAGCTGAGATCAATTGTTGTAACTCTTTTGAGACGTAATACTCAGGCACATTTTCTGGTTTCAATCCCGGATCAGGAATATACCAGTTATATTTCGAGAAAGTTTTTTTTAATGTCTCATCATTAAAATCATACCCCATCCGGGCATAGTTCAGGTTGCGGTATAATCTTAGTTCATTATCAGTTAATTTACTCACTGCAACTTGTATTGAATCACCCCATACCAGTTCCATAACATTTGCAAAATCATTTTTTATACTTTTTTCGCACCACAAATTAACTTCATTGTGTAGTTGAAAAATAATGAGTGAAAGATCTCTTTGTGGTTTAAAATTAGCAATTCGCAATTGCAATTTTCCTTTTCTCAGACAGGCCATTTTCAGGCTGCTTCCCCCATTTTCCTCTCCATAAGGGTTGTATTGCATAGCCTTGCTTAATCTGCCAATACCAGCTACAATCCAGTTTACGTCAGCTCCTCCAAAACCAGCCGGCACAGCAAAATAACTATCGTCTCCCATATTTATGTTCAGCTCAAAATCTTCTATCGCACTATTGGCCCAGGTGGTGCCGGTGGTGAGCCGGTAATCAAAATCCTGTTTAGCCTCTACTGATCCGCCTCCTTTATATAAATAGCTATGGCGGATTATTGTTACTCCTTTTCCAAAACGAACAGTGAAATGATATACAAAGTCATAACCCTCTGCAATTTTTGAATTCACTTTGAACCCTGTCTCTTCCATTTTGGCTATTTTATATGGCAAGAGTTTGTCCCCAACCATTACCATAAAATCCTTAATGAAGGGATGCTTTGCTTCCTCATCCGGCACATCTCCCACTGCAGGTGGGGTCACAAAACCAACGGTAAGTTCTCTTTCAACCCCCGGATTAAAGAATTCGAAATAAATATCTACCTGCATCCAGTCTCCTTTCCGCTCCAGGTTGAGTATCTCTTTCTTCAGGCGGATGGTAGTTTCTTTCAGGGGAACTAATGTATTTCCGGTAGAATAAAAAACACCATCATTTGCCCTGGCCTGCTGCAGGAATGTAATAGCAAAAAATAGCATGAATTTTCGCATACAGTATGGTTAAAGGTTCAGGTTCTAAAGGTATCTGAAATCGTCCTTTTGGGCAATGATTGCTATTCCGGTATTTTTGCAGGCTAATAAAGACAGGATCTATACATGACCAATCCGAAAAGATACTTGATTACGTCAGCCCTCCCTTATGCCAATGGACTGAAACATGTGGGCCACCTGGCAGGTGCCTATATACCAGCCGACATATATGTCCGCTACCTGCGGGCACAAAAAAGAGACGTGGTCTTTGTATGCGGCAGCGATGAACATGGTACAGCGATTCCTATCCAGGCAACAAAGGAAGGAACAACACCAAGGGCCATTATTGATAAATACCACGAAGCGATGAAGCAGGACTTTGAAGACCTTAGTATGAGCTTTGATATTTATCACCGCACCAGTGAGCCTATTCATCATGAAACAGCACAGGAATTCTTTACCCGGTTGAACAATGCCGGCGAATTGGAAACTAAAGAAACAGAGCAATACTTTGATGAAGAAGCCAAAACATTTTTGGCAGACCGTTATATCAAAGGGACCTGTCCAAATTGTGGAAGCGACCGGGCTTTTGGTGATCAATGCGAAACATGCGGCAGAACATTGAGCCCTGATGAACTGATCAACCCGGTGAGCACTTTGAGCGGAAAAACACCAATCAAGAAAAAAACAACTCACTGGTATCTGCCTTTAGGAAAACATGAACAGTTTTTAAGAGAATGGATCCTGGAACAACATAAAGATGACTGGAGGTCAACAGTGGTTGGTCAATGTAAAAGCTGGATCGAAGGTGGTCTGCAATCAAGAGCAGTAACAAGAGACCTTGACTGGGGAGTTAAGGTTCCATTGAAAGAGGCCGAAGGTAAAGTATTATATGTGTGGTTTGATGCGCCAATAGGATATATCAGTGCCACAAAACAGTGGGCCATTGACAATAAAAAAGACTGGAAACCTTACTGGCAGGATAAAGACACCAAACTTGTCCATTTTGTTGGCAAAGACAATATTGTTTTCCACTGTATCATTTTCCCTGTTATGCTGAAACTGCATGGCGACATTTTACCCGAAAATGTTCCGGCCAATGAATTTTTGAACCTGGAAGGCGACAAGATGAGTACCAGCCGAAACTGGAAGCTGGATATGCGGGACTATATCATTGATTTTGTAAAAAAAGAAAATGGCGGTGGTCAGTGTGTGGATATGCTGAGGTATTACCTGACACAAATCGCACCTGAAACAAAAGACAGCGAGTTTATGTGGAAGGGATTCCAGGATGCGGTGAACAGCGAACTGGTAAGCATATTTGGCAATTTCGTGAACAGAACATGGGTTTTGATGCATAAACTGTGTGGAGGTAAAGTACCTCAATTGCATACAGGTATTTTAGATGATAATGATAAGATACTGATCGGTGAAATTGAAAATGCAAAAACAAGAATTGAATCCCTGTTAGAGCAGTATAAATTCAGGGAAGCATTATACGAAGTGATCGATCTTTCGAGGAAAGGCAACCAGTACATGCAGAAAAAAGAACCCTGGATCGTTGCCAAAAAATTGGCCGAAAACCCTGAAGCCCAGAAGAGTATTGATAACACCATGTATTTGTGTTTACAGCTGACAGCCAATCTCGCCATTTTTATCAACCCTTTCCTGCCTAACACTGCCAAAAGCATGTTATATATGATGAAAGTGGTTGACAAATTGCTTGATTGGGAAAATGCAGGTAAATTAAAGCTACTCAGTACAGGATATAGTTTAAGAGAACCACAACTATTATTCAGGAAAATTGAAGACACTGAAATAACAGAACAAATTGAAAAACTTAAAAGCGGGTTGAAACAAATGGAAGAACCGAAAAAGGAAGAAACAAAAACTGAATCAGTAGTAAAAAGTGAAATACAATTTGATGACTTTGCCAGGATAGACCTGAAAGTTGGGACAATCGTCTCTGCAGAAAAAGTAGAAAAAGCAGACAAGCTTCTTAAGCTGTCTGTTGACCTTGGTTTTGAAACAAGAACTATTGTAAGCGGGATTGCTTTACATTTCAAACCAGAAGAAATTGTAGGCAAACAGGTAACGGTAGTAACAAACCTTGCCCCGAGGAAAATGCGTGGCATTGAGAGCAACGGTATGATACTGATGGCAGAAGATAAAAACGGAAAACTGCAATTCCTGAAGCCGGAAAATCCTGTTTCACCGGGTTCAAACGTTAGTTAAATCGTAAAAATCACTAAAGCCCCTCCTCGTTCATCACAAAGCGTGGCTTTTTCATTTGCTGCACATTTTTATTCGGTAAATTTACTGTTAAATCTTATCGGTTGGCCGTACGTTACATCAGGAGAACATTAAAGATAACAGGATTCATTATCGGTATCCTTGTCGCCTTACTTTTTGGATTCCATCTTTGGTTCACGGCTCACGCCAAAGGAATAATTGAAGACCTTGTTGAATCCCGGTCAAAAGGTAAAATAAACCTGAAAATAGAAAAGCTTCGTTTCGGTTACTTTAGCAACAAAATTGAAATAGAGAAAGCTGTATTCGTTAATACTGACACCAGCGTTTCTTCCAGATCTTACCGCTTTAGCATTGATAAATTAAAAATGAAAGGTAAAGGGCTTATTCCCCTTCTGTTCAGCAAAGAGTTGCTGATTGATACCTTGTCATTATCAAACCCGGTAATTGAAGTAAACAGAATTAAGGAAACTGATATTACCGGTAAAAGAAAAGATATATCCATTCCCGAAGAAATGGGAAAGATTTACTCATCCATCCAGGATGCGATTGAAGTTCTCCAGGTAAAAAAATTTAAGCTTGAGAATGCCACATTCATTCTATCCAATAAAACAGAACCCGGACAAAAGCCTGTTTATATCAGCAACCTGCAACTTGATATTGATAATCTGAAAGTAGACAGTAGCAGGGCACAAGTAAATGAGAAAGTTTTCTTCAGTGACAATATTGTATTAAAAACAAACAACCAGGATATCACTTTCCCCAACGGAAGGCATAAGCTTAGCTTTCGGAGCTTCCGGATAAATCTTAAAAAAAAATTGGTAGAATTTGACAGCTGTACTATCGCTGCTACCCGAACAGACAGTACTTCTTCATCTTTTAACATATTCTTTGATGCTTTGATAATGACCAGTATTGACTTTGATACTTTGTACAGGCATGAAGTGATTAAAGCCGATTCTGTTTACTGTGTTAACCCAAAGTTTAATCTTGAAGCTGTCACCTATACAAAAAATGGTCTAAAAAAGAAACCGCCAAAACTAGAAAAAATCATACAGCAACTAACAGGCGATCTTGATCTGAACCATGTTGTAGTGGCCAATGCAGATTTCAACATTCTGACCGTAAAAGATGGAGTACCCAATTCATTTGCATTTAGTAAGAATAATTTTGAGATGAATGGCCTGAGCATTAACAAGAATGCCGAAAAACCGTTTAGGGTCAAAAGTTTCTCAATGGCCATCCGCAATTATGAGAACTTTATTAAAGACAGCACATACAGTATACAATTTGACAGCATTCTTTTCCGGAATGATAACTTGATACTCAGCAGGTTTGTATTTAACAAATTGAACAAAGGAAAAATTGCAAATACATTCAGCATTCCCCGGTTTAATCTGTCCGGTCTTTCCTGGGATGACCTTGTATTTGAGAGAATATTCAAAGCTGACGCAGCTACCATGTATAATCCTTATATACAATATACAATAACCCCGGGATTCAAAAAAAGAAGAACCTTGTTTCAGTCTCTTGCGGCTGTAAATGAGTACATGGACTTAAAGAAACTGGATGTAGTAGACGGAAAAATAGATTTGACTTTGAAAGATGATTTAAAAATACTATTACATAACGCCACATTCTCTGTCAGCAGCCAGTCGTTACTTTCTTCCACAAGATTTACAGGTATTAGAAATTCTCTGGGAGGGCTGTTCTTTAAATACGGAAGTATCCAATCAGGAAAGATGAAGATAAACCTGAAAGGCATCAGATATAATGGATCTGATGGAAGTTTCGGGGCAGGGAATATTAATGTAATGTCAACAGACGAAGATATCAACATTTCACTTTCAGATGTGCGGGTTAAGGAATTACAGGTCGCTGAATTCACCGGCAATATTTATGCAAACGATGTTAGCTGGGAAAATGGCCTGGTGAATCTACGACTTGATTCTATTAAACAAGATCAAAAAAAATTTGGTTCATTAATTGATATCATTAATGTTAATGGCAAAAGCACAGCCATTAAACTGCTGACTGGTAAAAAAAGCATACAGGGAAAATTAAACAAGTTATTCCTAAATGAAATGATCAGCGCCCCTGGAAATAAGCTTGTTTTGGAAGGTCTCGCTTTTGCCGGCAATGAGCTTCAAATCAGCGGGAACTCAACAGATATAACAGTTCATGAGTATGATTTTATCGACGAAAAAACGTCTTCTGCCTCCCATGTGAAGGTTAAGCATGAATCAGGCAAGCTGGTAACTGACATTACTATGCCAGAAGTAAAATTCCTAACCCGCCTAAAATCCTTATTGAATAATGAGCTGAAGATTGATGAGCTTCACTCAACCAGGCCTGTAATAATAATGCAGGTTCTTGACAAAGAAATTAATACAAGTAACAGAAATAAGACGCCCAACCCAGTTTTTATTAATGAGCTGAAGATAAAGCAACCGGAAATATTTATTTTTAAATCATCCGTAAAAGAAATTCCTTTATTTGAATGGAAGGGCAAGCAAAATGAGGAAAATGATATTCAGTTAAAAAATGTAAAAATTTATGACAGCAATGCTACCATTGAAAATTTATCTTTAGCTGCTTCCGGCATCAAATTCATGAAAGCCGGCAACAAGTTGTTTAGTACGGGAGATGCCTTCATTTCAGGCAATACCGGTAATACACTTATAAACTATGGCAAAGGCAAAGCTTTTGAATGGTCAACTGTATTGAATAATTTTTACTGCAACAATCTCCTGCTTGATAGCCTTGGTAAAAACAACAGCAAACTTTTTGTTAGTTCAATTTCGCTAAATAATCTGCACATAAGCTCAGGTTATTTAAAAAAGTTGGGAGATTTAACAGCCGCAAATTTAAATTTTGGCATATCACAATTTACCGGCAGCTATTCATCAACAAATCACGAAGTAAGATGGCATAACGCAGGTTATGACAGAAATACAAAAGCAATAACCCTTGACTCTGTTTCGTACAAACCTGCAATGGATAGAGATTCATTTATTGCCGGTCAAACACACCAGGTAGATTATATGACAGCCGGAGCAGGTGCTATCAGCATAGGTCCCGTAGACATCAACAGGTTTATCAATAAAAACGAACTGGTAACAGGTAAAGCGATTATTAAGGATTTAAATTTCACAGATTATAAAGACAAGAGATTACCGTTTAATGCCGGGGTGATAAAACCGCTTCCTGTACGGTTACTAAAAACTATAGGTACCCTGATTATTATTGATACTACTATTTTGGAAAATGCAGCTGTTGAGTATACCGAAATAATGGATACCACTAAAAAAATCCTGATTGTGCCTTTAACCCGAATGGATGCAAGAATATTGAACCTTAAAAATTTTGATATAAAACAAAGTGATAGCCTGAATATAAGAGCTACCGGGTATTTACTGGACACAATGTGGGTAAAGTTGAATGTAAAGCAATCTTATATTGATCCTTTGGAGGGTTTCCTTATGACTTTGAAGGCAAAACCTGCTGACTTAAGATTATTGAATTCCATTTTTATTCCTGCCGCCTCGTTGAAACTTGAGACTGGTCATCTTGACACAATGCTGCTCCGGATTACCGGCCGTGAATACATTGCCCTTGGAGAAATACAATTGCTTTATCATGATCTGAAAATTAATCTGCTTAAAAACGGGCAAACAAACAAAAAAACATTAGGCAGCAGAATAAAACATTTTATTGCCAACAACTTTGTGATCAGAAAAAACAATAGGTCTCGCACAAGCCCTGTGATTTATATAAGAAACCGTGACAAATCTGCTATTAACTACCTGGTAAGAATTGTGATGACCGGATTTCAATCCAGCATCGGGGCTAAAAATTTCAAAAAACAGATGAAGAAACACAGGCATGAACTGCTGAAACGTCAATTGCCTCCTTTAGAAATGGATTAATTTGAAAGAAATCAGTATAAAAAGTCAGGTTTCTGTATATTAAAGTAAAATTATTCCTTATCTGTAACCATGCGCTTCAAATCACTTCTTATTACAGGCCTTATATGTGTTGTTGAATTATCATCTTTTGCACAAACACAAGATGATTTCAATAACAAACTATCGGACATTTACACAAATGCAGCGGACAAAAAAAAGGCATTGGCTATTGCCAAAGAACTGTTCACAATAGTGGAAAAGAAAAAAGAGCTCCAGACCTATGCTAACTATTACTTACTGAAATCTGTTTTTGAGAACCAGGCTCCTGATGCTACACTGGCAAAGACCTGTGAAGAGAAAGCTGACAAAATAATGAATGCCCAGGTAGGCTTAGCTACTGCTCCTACGGTAGATACTACGAATCCGGTCATGGCATGGGCCACCTATTATTTCCCTGCTTTGTTTACCAATACTGACCCTGATAATGCCGCAAAAGCGTTGCAGTATATTAACAGGAATCCGTCATTGAAAAATTTTACGAATTATACTTATATCGCTTATTCATTTGAACGCAATAATGATTTTCGAAAGGCCAAAGAAAACTATGAATTAGCCATACGCCTGGCAGGTAATGAAAAAGAAGAATACCATTCGTATCTTTTTTATACTAATTTTTTAACCCGCAGCGGTGATTACCTGAAAGCGGAAGAGTATATCCGGAAAATGGAGTCATTATCAGAGGCAGCATCTGACTACTTTAAAACCGGGTACAGGGCAGAAGCCATGTCGGCAAAGATTGTCTACTATCTTACTATCGGGGATTACCAGTCATATGTGCAGGCTTCTGAAAAAAGTTATGATTACTTTTCCGCTAACTGGCAACAAAATAATAAAACAGCATGTGACCCGTATCCTGGTATTCGCTTTACAAATGCGGCCTTTGGTAAAGAAATGCTGAGAGATTATGCTGCAGCTGAAAAACTCTGGAAAAGCCGTGACTCGGTAAATTATATATGGGTGGACTGCTATAACAAAACCTATCCAAATAGTCGCTACTACCCTATTTCCATGTACCCTGTTTTCCTCGCCAAAACAGGAAAAATTTCAAAGTTGTCAAAACCTGCTTCCTTTTATATTAAAGAAATTGAAGATCATTACAACAGCTATAGTCAGTATGCGGATATCAGTGCCTCATTTATGAAAGCTACGCAACTTGGTTTCCTGGGCAGTCCGAAATATCCTGCTTTATTTAAACCGGTCATGCAGGAAGTAAGAACGACGCAAAACTTCCGGGAATCAACAGAACCATTTTCCAATTATGCATATTTCAGTATGCGGGATACGAAGTATGAAGAAGCTGCAGAGACCTATAGTGAATTATTTAAGATAAACGCTGGCTGGATCAATGATATTATTTTTTCGTTTGGAGAAAAAGCTTTTGCTACCTATTACAATTCCAAATTAAAAGAAGGATACCAGAACTACCACAGTTTTGTGAAGATCGCCAAAGAAAGAAAATTATCATTATTCCCGCAATTATCCCGGCAGGCTTACAATAATCTGCTTTTTATTAAATCCATCTCATTAAAAGGCACACAAAAAAGAAAAGAAGCATTTTTGAATGCCAACGATCCTGCTATTACAAAGCTGTATGATCAATGGATAGATAAAAAACAACTGCTGATCAGGCAATACCTGAAGACGGCTGACCCGGCCGGGGTGGATACAGTCAACAAAATAAATACGGCCCAACTTAATAAATTACAGGAAGAAGTAAACCAACTGGAGAATGAACTGACCATTAAGTCAAGAGATTTTAAAAAATACCTGACCCTGACTCCAATCGACTGGAAAGTGGTAAGAGATCAGCTTAAAGAAGGAGAAGCAGCTATCGAAATGATCCGTTTTCAATGGAGAGATAAAGTTTATTACTCAGATACTGTTTATTATGCTGCCTATATCATCAGGAAAAACAGCCTTTACCCGGAGGTGGTGTACCTGGCAGATGCAGCTGCAAACCTGGAAAACAAATTCTACACGACTTATAAAAATAATATCAAATTCAAACTGGAGGATAAAGAATCATATGATCATTACTGGAAACTCATCGGGGAACAATTAAAGGGAATCAGGAAAGTTTATTTTTCACCCGATGGTATCTATCACCTGGTCAACATATCGACACTGAAGAACCCGGAGAACCAGAAATTCCTGCTGGATGAAATTGAGATTCAATACACCAGTTCCGGTACTGATATTAATAATAATGCAGTAAAAGATATCAGCACAGCCATACTCATAGGCAGACCTTCCTATAAAATGAATACTACACCCACAGCCAGCACCGGAAAAGACGAGACAAGGTCATATATAAGGAGTTTCAGGGATGAGAATATACCCGACCTGCCAGGAACCGAAGAAGAGATACTGAGTATTAAAAACGAAATGTCCGGACAGAAGATTACTGTGCAACATTACCTGAAAGAAGAGGCGACAGAAGACAAACTATACAAACTGCATAGTCCCGGTATCCTGCATATTGCCACACATGGCTATTGGTCTTCTGCCGGGGAAAATGCAACAGAAGGATACCGGGTGTTCAATGCAATGGCTAATTCGGGGCTACTGCTTTCCGGGGTAATTAATTATTACAGCGCTGCCAGTTACCCGGATACTTATGACGGGATACTCACGGCATATGAAGCACAAAATCTTGACCTTGAAAATACATCGCTGGTAATTTTATCAGCCTGCGAAACAAGTTTAGGTCACCTGGATGCAGGAGAAGGCGTATATGGTTTACAGCGGGCATTCCGGGCCGCCGGAGCTGGTAGTGTTATGACAAGCCTTTGGAAAGTAGATGACAAAGCTACAAGGGATTTTATGATCTTGTTCTACCAGCAATACCTGAAGACGAAAGATAAATCTGCCGCTTTTATCGCAGCACAAAAGGCCATTAAAGAAAAATATATACATCCATATTTCTGGGGCGCCTTTGTGATGATGGGGGAATAAATTATTTAAATTAGCAAACATGGGATTAGATAGTGTAGAATTAGTAATGGAGTTTGAAAAAAAATTTGGCATTGAAATCCCGGATGCCGATGCTGAGAAATTAACAACCGTTGGCCTTGTACATGAATACATCTATAATAGAATTTTATCTACAAAATCAAACCATTGCTTATCCCAATATTTATTTTACAAAATAAGACGATACTGTTCCGACAATTTTGGAGTTTCAAAATCGACAATAAATGTAAAATCGAATATCAACGAAAAATTTCAAAAACAGAACAGGAAAGTAGAGTACAAAAAATTTTCTGAAGCGATGGCAATAACAGTTCCTGAATTAACACTTAGCAACAAAACAAAAAAGTTGTTAAAAATAATCGGAAGTTCATTAATATTAGGCAGTTTAATAGTTGCATTTCTTTTAACCTCTTTTTTTTCTTATTCGAAATGGTTCTATATGTTGCCTGTTGCAGGCATTATTCTCACAATACTTATATCACAACTTCTAAATCCGTATAGAACGACAATAAACCCAATGCTTGTAAAAGATTATATATACAAATTAATATCTCTTAACTACGCACAGCTAACGGAGAACAACCATCTTTCTAAGCAAGAAATAATTTCAGTTATTAATCAGGTTATAGTTGATAAAATCGGGGTAGAAATGGAAGAATTAACCCCAGAAAAAAGCTTTACGGATGACCTCGGAGTTGACTAATCACAATGCTGCATAAAAGAGTGGTTTCTTCATCTAACTTTCCCAAAAACTCTTACCTTCGATTACGAAATAGTTGCATAACTAACTAATTTTGCTTTATGTCAAAACGTATCATAAAAAAAGTAGCCGTTTTAGGAAGCGGTGTAATGGGCTCAAGAATAGCTTGTTATTTTGCCGGCATTGGAGTACAGGTATTATTGTTAGATATTGTTCCAAAGGATTTACCGGCTGATGCAAAACCAGCAGAAAGGAATAAGATAGTGAATGATGCTTTGACTGCAGCTGTCAAAAGCAACCCCTCTCCTGTTTATCATAAAGACGTTATCAAGAAAATAACAACCGGCAATTTTGAAGATAATATGAAAGACATCGCCGGTTGCGACTGGATCATTGAAGTAGTGGTGGAAAGATTAGACATTAAGCAAAAAGTATTTGAGCAGGTAGAAAAATACCGCAAGCCCGGAACGCTGATCACTTCCAACACTTCCGGCATTCCCATCCATATGATGGCTGAAGGCAGAAGTGATGACTTTAAAAAGCATTTTTGCGGTTCTCACTTTTTTAATCCCCCGAGGTACCTGCGATTATTAGAAGTAATCCCTACACCTTATACTGACCCGGAGATAGTTGACTTTCTTATGAACTATGGTGATTTGTACCTGGGCAAAACAACTGTACTGTGTAAAGACACCCCGGCTTTTATCGCTAACCGCATCGGGGTATTTGGTATGATGGCTATAATGAATGTGAAAGAGAAACTGAAATTGAGTATTGATGAAATTGATGCTCTCACCGGCCCCATCATCGGCCGCCCCAAATCTGCAACTTTCCGTACTGGTGATGTGGTAGGTTTGGATACACTGGTAAAGGTAGCAAAGGGAGTGGCTGATAATTGTCCGAATGATGAAGCAAAGGATCAGTTCAATATTCCTGTATGGCTTGAAAAAATGATTGCGAATAACTGGCTGGGAGATAAAACCGGGCAGGGGTTTTTCAAAAAAACTAAAGGAGCCGGCGGTGAAAAAGAAATTTTGACACTGAACCTTGACACCATGGAATATGGGCCAAGAGTAAAACCAAAATTTGCTACCCTTGAAGCGGCCAAACCTGTTGATGATTTAAATACCCGGTTAAAAATGCTGGTAGCCGGGCAGGATAAAGCCGGCGAATTTTATCGCCTTTTTCATTATGGCCTTTTTTCTTATATCTCGCACCGTATTCCGGAGATAAGTGATGAGCTATATCGTGTAGATGATGCAATGATGGCCGGATTCGGTTGGGAGATCGGTGCATTCGAAAGCTGGGATGTGCTCGGTGTAGAGGATACTGTTAAGGCAATGAAAGAATCCGGTTATACTGTTGCACCGTGGGTAGACGAAATGCTGGCAAAGGGAATTAAATCTTTTTATAAAGTAGAGTCTGGCAACCGATTGTTCTATTCACAACAATCGGGAACCTATATCCCCCCTGCGGGGGGCGGGGGGGCTGCATTCATTGTAATGAGCAATTACACTGATAAACAGATCTGGAAAAATGGAAGTTGCCGGTTGTACGATTTAGGTGATGATGTACTCGGTCTGCAATGGTTTACCAAAATGGGAAGTATTGGTGGTGATGTGCTGGCCGGAATCCAAACAGCGATAGATAAAGCAGAAAAAAGTTATAAAGGATTGGTAATTGCGAATGAGGGAGCCAATTTCTCAGCCGGCGCCAATGTAGGGATGATCTTTATGCTGGCGATAGACCAGGAATATGATGAATTGGATATGGCTATCCGTATGTTCCAGAATACTATGATGCGGGCAAGATATTCTTCTGTTCCGGTTGTTACAGCCCCGCATGGTTTGGCATTGGGCGGAGCCTGCGAGCTGAGCTTGCATTCAGACAAATGTTGCCCTGCTGCTGAAACATACACCGGCCTGGTAGAATTAGGCGTAGGATTAATTCCCGGAGGTGGCGGTACCAAAGAATTTGTACTGAGAGCTTCTGATGAAATGCATGAAGATGAGCCCGAGACAATTACATTAAAAAATCGATTCCTTTCTATAGCTACGGCTAAAGTGGCCACTTCTGCACAGGAAGGTTTTGGCCTGGGTGTATACAGGAAAGGACTAGATGAAGTAGTAATGAACCAGGGCCGCCGGATTGCTGAAGCAAAAAAATCAGTGATTGAAATTTTCGACAGCGGGTACACTGCTCCCGTTCAACGAAACGATATAAAAGTATTGGGACAAACTGCTCTCGGAGCTTTATACTCCGGTATTCATGCAATGCGTACCGCTAACTATGCTACCGAACATGATTCTGTTGTAGCTAAGAAACTGGCTTACATAATGTGTGGTGGTGATTTAAGCGAGCCCACTTTAGTTTCTGAACAATACTTATTGGATTTGGAAAGAGAAGCCTTCCTGTCTCTTTGCGGTGAAAAGAAAACACTGGAAAGGATACAAAGTGTATTGAAAAGTGGCAGGCCAATCAGGAACTGATAAGTCAGGTAAAGAATTAAATTACATAGTAACACTATTACTCATCATCTAAAAAAGAGAGGATGAAAAAAATATTCTGCGTTACACTATGCTTACTTATCATATTATCCATTGCCGGCCAGGCAAACTATTCCGGTGCTTATGGTTATTCTTTCCCTCCTGTTGGCGATGCCCCTGCAAATGAAAAAGGCGCCTCCGGCATGCTTGTTTTGCTGAAAATGGATGGAAACAAGTATCGTTTCTGGCTGGATATAACAATCGGATGGCCTTCTTATAATATTGGCGAAACGGACGGCACGGTGACTTTCATAAATGATACAGCCTCTTTTGATAATAGCTTTGAAGATGCCACTGCACCCTGCATTTTAAAATTTAAGATCAAAGAAGATATTATATCTATCAATAGCCAGTCAACTTCATTCAACTGTGGGTTTGGCAATTCGGTAAATGCGGACGGTGAGTATACAAAACTGAAGACCCAGCCATTGTTAGATAATAACTGGCTGAAAAAAGAATATAATCAATCGCCAACTATCACTATTGCCGCTGACAAGGCTACGGTGTATGAAGACGAGAACTGCATCCATGCCAAAAAACAATATTTTGTAAAAGGCGATAAACTGCTCTCTATAGCAGAGACTGAAAAAACAGTATATGTTGAATACATCCCTTCTCCCGGCAAGTTCGTCTATGGCTGGATTAAGAAAACAATGGTAAAAGAAACCAGCACCGAATAAATAAGATGGGCACTGCAGAGATCAATAATCAGCAACTTATCATTCATTCCCATATCATTACTTACGGTAATGCGGCCAACGAAGAATTGTCCGAAATGATCCGTGAAGAAATAGAAACCATGTGGAATGAACCGAAAGGAAGTGTTGAATTAGACGGGTCAGTGTTCAGCGTTTTTTTCAGGATTACCTCTTCCTTCCAACCCACTATAACTGATATTGACATTTACCAGAATCTTGATCCCCGCAATAATTATTTTCGCATCGAAGAATTTGCCCATGGCAATATTTCTTTTGTAGATGGGCTCGGTTGTAATAGTGGTTACCTCAAACTGGAAAATTTATATAAGGGGTCGACAACTGCAGCACATGAATATGGACATACATTAGGGCTGGACCATCCCGATAATCTTGATATCAGGGGTAAGGGTGTACCCGGCATCATGTATCCAAGAGGAACACTGGTCGATCCGCAATACCAGTACGACCCGGATAAACCGGCTGGTACAAAAGGAGGCACCATGCACCCGATGTACAGGAAAGTTTTACAGAAAGATATCAGCATGCTAAAATTGCAGCAACTGAATTTTGAGAACGGCAAAGCCATAATGGGAGAGTTTACCAATGTCTGGCATCCCAATCATTCAGATATAGATTTAAATAGTTTCCTGGCCTGAATGATCAGCTATGCTGTATTGCTGTCTTAATATCAGGAAATCTGAAGCTGAAACCTGCCTGCTGTATCTTAGCGCTGCTTACTGTTGCACTTTTTAAAATTTCAACACTCATTTCTCCCAGTATTAATTTCAGGATAAACGAAGGAACATAGAATGGCAGGTAGAATTTCTTTCTTGATTTTGCCAGTTGCAATGTCAGTTCCTTATTCGAAACCGGGGCAGGCGCCACGGCATTATAAACCCCGCTGATATGTTCATTCTCAACAGATGTAATAAACATACTGACGAGATCATCGATATGGATCCAGCTTACCATTTGTTTACCATTGCCTAAGATAGCTGCTACTCCGAATTTCAACGGCTTAATGAATTCTCTCAATGCCCCGCCTTCTTTACTGAGTACAATACCAATTCTCAGTTTAACTAACCTCTTCCCCATTTGATTGACCGGTTCTGTATTTTCCTCCCATTTTTTACAAGTTTGTCCAAGGAAATCATCTGAAGAAAAATCAGATTCAATAAATTTCCGGATGCCGCTGCCCATTCCTTCAGCAGAGTGGTTGAGTGAAAGATCAGCTCCATACCAGCCGATAGCTGATGCAGCGATTACAGCTTTTACTTTATTGGGAATACTCCGGAGGCTTTCAACTATTAATTGACCACTCTTTACCCTGCTGTCAATTATCTCCTTTTTTCTTTTTTTGGTCCATCTTTTTTCTGCTACCCCTGCCCCGGCCAGGTGAACGATATAATCTGCTTTGGCTATAGCATCCTTATCGATTGTTTGCGCATCAACATTCCATTCAGCATACCGTATTCTATCTGCAAGCTGCGGGTTTTGAGCAATTGGCTTAATCTTTCTTGTTAGTATAATAATATCGTATCCTCTTTCCTGTAAAGCCTTGCACAATGCCTTGCCTACAAGGCCTGTACCCCCGGTTACCAGAATTGTTGCCATAAATTAATACAAGATAATTTTAATTATAACATACCGGCTAACATATTGTTGTTGTTAGTACTTAAGAATCTTTTATCTTGAGGCCTGAAAAACATAAATATGAGTACTGTTCTCTCTGTTAACAACCTGGCAAAATCATATGGACTTGTCCGTGCACTCGATGGTGTATCGTTCGATGTTCCGCAAGGCAGTGTGTTTGGGATATTAGGCCCGAATGGAAGTGGAAAGACCACTTTGCTGGGTATCATTATGGAAATCCTGAAAGCTTCAGGTGGCAGTTACAGCTGGCAGGGGCAGCCAGCTACCAATGAACACAGAAGACAGATCGGTACATTACTGGAAACGCCTAACTTTTATCATTACTTAAGTGGCGAAAAAAACCTGGCTATTGCGGCTGCGATTAAACAAAAAGGAACAGATGATATTCCCGAAGTATTGAAAACAGTGAATCTTTATCAGCGCAAAGATTCAAAATTCAGTACCTATTCCCTCGGTATGAAACAACGGCTGGCTATTGCGTCAACGCTTATCGGCAACCCGGACATCCTGGTATTTGATGAACCAACCAACGGTCTTGACCCGGCAGGTATTGCCGAAATACGGGAACTGATAAAAGAATTGAACCGTAAAGGCAAGACCATAATTATGGCCAGCCATATACTTGACGAAGTAGAAAAAGTTTGTACCCATGTAGCTATTATCCAAAAAGGAGTACTTAAAACATCAGGGCCGGTTTCAGACGTACTGAACACTTCTGCTGACAACAGTACCACTATATTGATCTCGGCAGACGATAATGAAGCATTGAGGTCAGTGATCAGCAATATGCCCGGGATCAATTCGGTGACCGTACAGGATAATTTGCTTATGCTCAGCTGCAACGAATCAGTAACCTCTTCTGCCATTAACAGGTATTGCTTTGAAAAAGGTATTACGCTCAACCAGCTGCTGGTGAAGAGAAAGACACTGGAAACAAGGTTCCTTGAAATAACCGGTGGCCAAAGCGACAGATAAACACAATTTGTAAAAGTATAACTAATTATATGCTGCAATTATTAAAAATAGAATGGCTGAAAGTAAAGAATTACCGGGCCTTTTGGATACTATTGATATTGTATATCATCGCTATTATTGGGGCCAATGTTATCGCATATACTATTAATAATCGTGTACGGGAATCCGGTGCAGGCACTATCGTACCTTCCTTATACAGTTTTCCAACAACCTGGAACATGGTAACCTATGTTTCCACCTTCCTTTTCCTGTTCCCGGGTTTACTGATGATCAATCATGCAGGTAATGAATTCAGCTTTAAAACCAGCCGCCAGAATATCATTGATGGCTGGAGTCGCAAGGATTTTATTTCAGTTAAATTAATGTTTGCTGTTATTGTCAGTGCTATAGCCACTATTGCTGTTTTCCTTACGGGTCTTGTTTTAGGTAAGATAGCATCAGAAGGAAGTACAGAACCAATTACTACCGATCTGCATTTTATTTTATATTTCTTCCTGCAAACCTTATTGTATTGTATCGTGGCGATCTTTATTGTGGTATGGATCAGGAGGTCCGGGCTGGCTATCGGTATCTATTTTGCGTACAGCCTGATCATTGAAAATATAATAGCCGGGGCCGTTTTTTATTCGCTAAAAGATACCGGCAATACAAAATTCAGCCAGGCACTGCCATTACAATCTTCTGATTCATTGATACGAACGCCAAAACTGGAAGAGATATTACCGGGGCAGAATTTTTCAGATACTACCCTGCTGGTAATTGTATGCTTTTATATCCTGTTCTTCTCCTGGCTCAGTTTCCGGAATTTCACCCGGAGAGATCTGTAACAGCTGTTTACCGGGATCGTTGTCCACCATAATTTCTTCGTTGACCATTGCCAGCCTGCGAATTAAAATTGCGTCGTGGTTTAAACGATTGTTGCTGCCTGGCAACCGGTGCTGGTGCTGCAACATGTGCATTAGCAGCAAAAGGATGCTCATGTATCACCGGGATAGTTTTGTCGATCAGCTTCTGTATATCTTTTAATTCTGTTCTTTCTTCTGCACTGCAGAAAGAAATAGCTGTACCAATATTTCCCGCCCTGCCGGTTCGGCCAATACGGTGAACATATGTTTCAGGAACATTTGGCAAATCATAATTTATCACATGGGCCAGTTCATCAATATCAATTCCCCGGGCAGCAATATCTGTGGCAACCAACACACGGAGTGTACCATTCTTAAAGTCAGTAAGTGCTCCCTGCCGGGCATTCTGTGATTTGTTACCATGAATAGCAGCAGCTCTTATATTATGCCGCTGCAGGATCTTCACGACTTTATCGGCGCCATGCTTGGTACGGGTAAACACCAGTGCTGTTTTAATTTCTTTATTCTCTAACAGGTGAAGCAGCAATTCCGGTTTTTCCATTTTACCAACATGATAAAGGCTTTGCCCGATCTTATCAACAGTTGAAGATGGCGGCGTTACTTCCACTTTTGCAGGATGTGTTAACAATACATTCGCCAGTTTTTGAATCTCCGGCGGCATAGTGGCCGAAAAGAAAAGTGTTTGTCTTTTTGCCGGCAGCTTTGCAATTATTTTTTTTACATCGTGAATAAAGCCCATGTCGAGCATACGGTCCGCTTCATCCAGTACAAATATTTGCAGTTTATCTAAATGAACAAACCCTTGCGACATCAGATCAAGCAGGCGACCCGGTGTGGCTACCAATACATCCACTCCTCTGCGAAGGGCATTGGTTTGATTTTGCTGTGATACACCTCCAAAAATAACTGTATGGCGTATACCGGTATATCTTCCGTAAGCGGCAAAACTTTCATCAATTTGTATCGCCAGTTCCCTGGTTGGAGTCAATATCAATACTTTGATGCCAGCTGCCAAAGGTTTTTGTTCATGCAGAATCTGCAGGATAGGTATGGCAAAAGCGGCTGTCTTCCCGGTACCTGTCTGGGCACAACCCAGCAGGTCTTTTCGTTGCAGCACCAGCGGAATTGCCTGTTGCTGAATGGGTGTGGGAATAGTGTATCCTTCTGCGGCTACGGCCCTAAGGATAGGTTCAATAATTTCTAATTTTTTAAAAGCCATGATAGGTTTTATATTTAAATCGCTCCCGATAGCTATCGGATTATTGCGGATGGAGCTGGCTAAGATGTTGTAGGTTCTGAATCAGCGAAAGTTTGTTCTAAATACCACCGGCTTACAACCTGCCGTGTCAGTTACGTGGAGTAGGATGCGAAGATAGGGTTTTATTATTTAATGAAGGATATTGCAATATCAAAGTATTGTCCGCCTCGGAAACTGCGCATAATTTATAAGTTGAGTAAACAATGTCTTACTTAATTTCTTTGCTTACATCTCCGGAGTTTCTGACTCAATGATATATTGGCTAGACACTAATTACACAGGAAAAAAGAAAACAGATTTCCTATAATAATTAAGTTAGGAATTATATATATAAAAAACCCTCCGGTGGAAACCGGAGGGAACAACTAAAAAACACTAGCTAAATGCTCAGTGGCTTCATTGGAACGAACGAGGGTGGCGGATTGTCTCTTTTATGATCAATCAGGTTTTTTGCCGTCTAAGAATGTATTGATGGTGCTGATATGCCCCTGGTTTTTGTCGTCAGATTTGACTTCGTAGCTGCTGTAGAAATTTTCGACCTGGGTATTGCTGTTATACAATTCCATATTGCGGCGGATATAAGCCGGCACAGTCTCAAACTCATTATTGGGGTCAGCAGCGTTAACATTGAAAGACAAGTTTCTCAACTTGTGCAATCGTTCCGCCGCCCTACGTTTTTGCTCTTCAGTTTCGTTCGCCATCGGCGAATCCTCAACTTCGGTGGACAAAGGTGACTGAGCCTGATGGGCCATCGGCATATCCGCCGCTGGAATGTCATCCCTTTCTATTATTTGCATTTGCAATTCAAGGAGTTCTTCCTCTTCATTGCTGGCAAGGTTAGAAGGGATCGGTTCTTCGGCAGAAGTCTTTGAGGTAACGACCTCTGGTTTAGATTCTGCGTAGATATTGGATGGTCTGGCCAGATAACCTCCCGATGCTGCAGACACCGGTGTTGTACTACTAGTACTATCTTTCATACTGAGGATTAACTCAGCATCTGTTTCTTTAATTGTCGGGGGAACGGATTGCGATTGCAGTGCCGAATGTATTCTATCAGCATCTTCCGCAGTTGACATTTTGCTCACAGTAGATGTACTAACAGATTTGTCCGTAATCTTACTAAGTATTTTTTCCTCTGGTTGCAACTCCCAATGAATGATCACCGGCACTTCATCTTCCTTAATATCGCTCAGGTCAACAACAGGTGCGGCCACGGGAAATTCTTCCACCAGCCGGGGCATTAAATAATCATCTTCCTTTGCTACCTGCAACGGGTTATTCATTGCAGCCTTTTCTTTTTCCAGCAATGCCTGTTGTATTTCCACTTTTTGATTGATAGGAATCACCGGAGCTTCTTCTGTTTGACCCAATATCATTACAATCTTCTCTTCCGGTTTTGGCTCTTCCTTCCTCGGTATTGGTTTGGCAAACGGATCCTTATGTTCAAACCCAGTAGCTATTAATGTAATCCCTATCCGGTCTCCCAATGTACTGTCATAACCCATACCCAATATCACATCCGTGTTCTCACCAGCCTGGGTCAACAGGTAATTCTGTATGATCTCCACTTCATCCATAGTAAACTCATGCTCACCCTGGGCTGAGTTTATATTTATTAATATCCATTTAGCCCCGCGGATATCATTATCATTCAATAACGGAGAATTCAATGCTTCTTCGATTGCTTTCTGCGCTCTGTTCTCTCCTGATGCTTCTGCATTACCAAGGATTGCCACTCCACCGTTTCTCATTACGGTACACACATCTGCAAAGTCTACATTGATTTGCCCCGTGCTGTTGATCACATCAGTTATGCATTTTGCCGCAGTAGCCAGTACATTGTCTGCCTTTTCAAATGCTTCCCGCATTTTCAGGTTACCAAACTGGTGACGCAGTTTGTCATTACTGATAACAAGTAATGTATCTACATACTGCTTCAATGTTTTTATTCCTTCTTCTGCCTGTTGCTGCCGTTTTTTTCCTTCGTAAGCAAACGGAGTGGTAACTATACCCACTGTCAGCACACCAAGATCTTTACAGATCTTGGCGATAATAGGTGCACCTCCTGTACCGGTACCGCCACCCATTCCGGCGGTAATGAAAGCCATCTTGGTATTAACTTCCAGTATTCTTTTTATTTCTTCAAGAGATTCTTCTGTTGCCTGGCGTCCGATATCCGGATTAGCACCAGCTCCTAACCCCTGTGTAAGGTGTGGTCCCAGTTGAATACGATTAGGTATGCCACTATTGGCTAATGCCTGCGCATCGGTATTGCATATAATAAAGTTTACACCGTCAATCTGCTGGTTGAACATAAAGTTCACCGCATTGCCACCTCCGCCTCCCACACCTATCACTTTCAGGATGGATGATTTCTCTTTAGGCAGATCAAAATGTATCATACGTTTTGGATTTAGTTGGCTTTCCGCAAGCCGTTGGAAATTGGGTTTAAAATTCTTTAGTGTTTATAAGTGTTTATCTTCCTCTTCTTTGAACAGATCAATAATACCATCTTTAAACTTGCCCCAGAAGTTGTTGAGCCCTTTTCTGTTTTTTACTTTCTCCTGGCTCACTACTTCTTCTACTACCGGTTCTGCTTCCTCTTCGGCTGTTTTTCTTAATCCATCAGGTACTTCCACTTTTTTGTACTCTTTCTCAAACTGTTTACGGTTATGTTCATAATCATCATATCCTTTCAGGATAAGACCGATACAGGTTGAATAAGTAGGTTTTGACAATTCTTCAATATGTCCGGCTGCCAAATGCTCATTAGGGAAACCAATTCTTGCATTCAGTCCTGTTACATATTCCGTAAGTTGAATAAGATGTTTCAATTGTGAACCACCTCCTGTAAGAATGATACCACCATTCAATGCTTTGTTATCCAGGCCAACCTGCTTCAAATGATAAGTAACAAAATCCATAATCTCACTCATACGGGCCTGTATGATATTGGCCAGGTTCTTTACACTGATCTCTTTAGCCGGCATTCCTCGCAAACCAGGAATAGTGATATAGGCATTTGCTTTTGCTTCGTTGGCCAATGCGCTGCCAAACTGCACTTTCATTTGCTCCGCCTGGGTTTTCAATACACCCAACCCGGTTTTGATATCATTAGTAATATTTTCACCTGCAAATGGAATAACCGCTGTATGCTTTAAAATACCTTCATAGAAAACGGCAAGATCGGTAGTACCACCGCCTATATCCACGATAGCCACACCGGCTTCGAGGTCTTCCTGTCCCATTACGGCAGAAGATGATGCCAACGGCTGTAATACAAGATCCTTTGTGTGCAAACCAGATTTCTCTACACTACGGTTGATATTCCGGATCGCATTTTTATCCCCGGTGATGATGTGAAAATTAGCTCCAATCTTAACACCACCATACCCTATAGGGTTAGGTATGTTCTGGAAATTATCTACGGTAAACTCTTGTGGAATCACATCGATGATCTGGTCGCCGGCAGGGATATAAGTTTTGTACTGATCATCGATCAACTGATCAATTTCCCGTTGTGTAATCTCTTCTTCAGTCTTTTGACGTACGATATCACCACGGGTTTGCAAACTTTTGATGTGATGACCAGCAATACCGACATATACTTCATTGATATCCAGGTTAGGATTTGAAGCAAAACAGTTTTCCAGTGCTGTTTTGATTGCTTTGATCGTTTCATCGATGTTAAGCACCTGGCCATGCTTGACACCATTAGAATTGGACTTTCCAAATCCGAGGATCTCCAGTTTGCCAAACTCATTTTTACGTCCGGCTATTACTGCAATCTTGGTTGTTCCAATGTCAAGACCGACAATAATGGGTTGTTCGTTGTTCATAGATGTTGTTTTAGTTGTTGTTTTTATCGAAATCGTTTTGTTTTTTAGTTATACCTCCGTTAGTATCCTCTGTTATTTTAGGAGGCATCACGGCTTTTGGCTTTTTCTTTTCTTCTTTTTTCTCAACAGGTTTGGTATCTTTCTTTTCAACGGGTTTGGATACAGAAGAAGACTTCGAAGGGTTGGGATCGGCAGGTTTGTTTTCTGGTTTCACGGAAATTGTTTTCGCTTCTTCTATAAATGCGTTTGACATATCGTCATCAGTCAATATTGGTTGTATTACCGGCAGCACCTTTATCACAGTATCACTTTCTGCTTCTCTTGATTGCTGTAACAGCCTGTCCACATTTCTTCTCAATTGCACCGAATCAATTTTTGCATTGCCTGCATATCTTGATGCTACCACCTGACCTGTATACTGCACATCGATGATCTTGTACTTATCAAATCCCGTCTTACTAAGTACCTGTTTATAAAAGATCATCAACCGGTTAAATTGCTTCTCTATATTCTCCCCTTCACCCATCTTTACAATATGATTGCCAACCACCGGAATCATTTCAAAACTCTTTTCCGGTGTTATATCAATCTGTGCTACCTGTGCCAGCCAGAACGAATCAGTAATGATGTAATTGGCAATAGCTGTTACTCTTCTCAATAATAAACTATCGTTAGCCGAGAGTTTTTTCTTCTCCGGAAACCCGGTGAAAACAGGCACTCTTGCACTCAGCTTTTCTGACAAGGGCATTCTTTTACCTCCTTTATCGATATAAAAAGATTTTCCCTCTGTGCTGAATATTCTTGCTATTGGTTCTTTTTCTGTTATAGCAACATGCAACACATCTTTGTTATCAAAATACAACTCTGCGTCACTGATCCAGGTGTTACTTTCCAGCATCCTCTCCAGTTCATGTAAATTAATGTCTGAAACAAGCTGGCCTTTTATATCCCCTTTCGCAGTCTTCTCCAATAACTGCTCCACGTCTTTTTTGTCGATAAAATAGTTACTCCGTACTCCTTTTATCTTAATACTATAGTCATTGCAAAGACCTTTATTCCTTTTACTGATAGCAGCCATCAGCAGGGTGAACATAGCTCCGCCAATACACAGCCACAAGGCTACAAACAATACTTTTCTTATGGTCGATTTTGCGTTCACAGTTTATATATCTTTTAATTCATTCTTTATCGGCTCTACCAGCATATCTATATCTCCTGCACCTGCCACAATCAAGACTTCTCCAAATTCTTTATTTAATGTCATGGCAAAATCCTGCCTGATCCAATTCATCAATTCCTCTTTTCTCATCACTCTTTTATGCTCATTATTCATTTTATCCAGAATCATTTCACTGCTCACTCCTTCAACCGGTAATTCCCTTGCGGGGTAAACAGGAAGCAGGATCACCTCATCTGCCATGTCGAGTACTTCTGCAAATCCTTCAGCCAGGTCTCTTGTTCTGGTGTACAAGTGTGGTTGAAAAATCACAGTACACTTTTTTTGTTTGAACAAGGTCTTGGCCCCATTTATCAATGCCCTCAGTTCTTCCGGGTGATGAGCATAATCATCAACAAATACTAATCGTTCATTCCTGATGATATACTCAAATCTTCTCTTTACCCCTCTGAAACTTTCCACGGCCGCCTTGATCTTATCATTCTCAATTCCCAAAGAACTGGCTACTGCAATGGCGGCAATAGCATTTTCCACATTATGCATACCCCCCATATTCAGCTTCACATTCTCCAGTATGTTATCTTTTATCAGCACATCAAACTCATAGCTTCCGTTTATCATCCTTACGTTGGCCCCATACACATCGGCACTTTCATTTTGCAAACTGTACCTGATATGCTGATCAGCTTTCAATTCTTTTCCTCTTTTCAGTCCAAACTGTCTGACCAGCAAACCACCCGGCTTTATTCTCTTACTGAAATCAATGAAGGCCTGTTCCATTGCATCTGCTGTTCCATATATGTCCAGGTGGTCAGCATCCATCGCTGTGATGATGGCCACATCAGGACTTAATTTCAAAAAACTTCTGTCATATTCATCTGCTTCAATTACACATACATTTTTCTTACTGCTCCAGAAATTCGTTCCATAATTCACAGCGATGCCTCCCAAAAAAGCATTACAACCAAAGCCACTGTCACGGAGCAAATGAGCCACCATCGTTGTAATGGTTGTTTTGCCATGTGTTCCTGCTATACATATATTAAAAGAACTTTCACTTATTATCTGCAATACATCACTTCTCTTCACCACTTTATACCCGTTGGCCTGGTAAAAGACCAGCTCTTTGTGTTCTGCCGGTATCGCCGGTGTGTAAATCACCAGGTCAACCTCTTTCGGTACCGAATCTACCTTCTCTTCGTAATGAACAGCAATGCCGCTGGCTTCCAGTTCCCTTGTCAGTACCGTTGGTGTTTTATCGTATCCGCTTACTTTCACGCCACCCGCATGAAAAAACCTGGCAATGGCACTCATCCCGATCCCTCCGATGCCGATAAAATACACTTCATTCATCTTGTCAATCCCCCGGAAGGGGGCATTCATAAGGACAGTATTGGTTTGTACGTTCATGGCCCCGGCCCCTGAAGGGGTATGAGGCGATAGCTTTCTTATGGGGTAATGACTATTCAATCTTTAATTCATTTTAGACTGGCCAATATTTCGTTGGCAATCTTATTGTCAGCATCGGTTACAGCTAATGCCGCAATATTTTTTTTCAGCTCCTCCTGTTTGCTTTCATCTGATGACAATTGAATTGTCATCATTACCAGCTTCTGCATCACTTCACTGTCTTTTACCATCAGCGCCGCCTGCTTATTCACCAGTTGCATGGCATTTACTGTTTGATGGTCTTCAGCAGCAAAAGGATAGGGTACGAACAAAACGGGCTTTTTAGCAACACATAATTCAGCAACGGTCATGGCTCCTGCACGGGCCACTACTATATCAGCAGCAGCATACGCATATTCCATTTGTGTTATGAAGTCATTGACCCATACTGATTTTTTTCCAGTTGCTCTCGCTTTTGCTTTTTCCGAATAAGGTTTACCGGTTTGCCAGATAAGCTGCAACCCTGCATTTAACAAATCATCCAACCCTTTATCAATCGCTTCATTAATGGACCTGGCACCAAGGCTTCCTCCCACTATAAATACCGTTTTCTTTTTCTCCTCCAGTGAAAAAAATCTCAATCCTTCCTCTCTTGTTACTGACGCATTCGTAATGCTAACTCTTACCGGGTTACCTGTTACTTTGATCTTATCCGCGGGAAAGAATTTCTCCATACCATCTGTTCCGGTAAATATGGTAACCGCCTTTTTCCCCAGCATCATATTCGACTTGCCGGCAAATGAATTAGACTCATGAATGAATGTCTTCACTCCTTTTGCCTGTGCAAACCGCAATACCGGGAAGCTGGAATAACCACCCACTCCAATCGCTGCATCCGGTTTAAATTTTTTGAAAATTGCCCGGACCTGGAAAAAGCTTTTTAACAGCTTATATGGTAATCCTATATTTTTTATCAAAGAACTTCTGTTAAAACCTGCTATATCTAATCCTTCGATCTTGTAGCCTGCCAGTGGTACTTTTTCCATTTCCATTTTTCCCTTTGCTCCTACAAACAGTATCTCAATGCTTCCATCAATTTTTTTCAGCGCATTGGCTATTGCTATTGCCGGAAAAATATGCCCTCCTGTTCCACCACCTGCTATGATAACTCTGTTGCTCATCCATCACTTATTTTGCAAAATCTCCGGTTGTTTTTCCTTCCAGTTGTTCAACGTTCCTGGCAACACTTAGTATAATACCAATAGCCAGGCAAGTGAATATGAAACTTGTTCCTCCCATGCTTACCAATGGCAGTGTTACTCCGGTAACCGGGAATAAATTCACTGTCACTGCCATATTTGCCACTGCCTGTATTGCCAGGGTAAAGCTTAAACCTAATGCAAGGAATGCACCAAATGCAAAAGGGCATCTCTTAAATATCCTGATACAGCGGTATAAAAAAACCAGGTATATAAACATGATAAATGCGCCACCCATCATACCATACTCTTCAATAATAATGGCATAAATAAAGTCATTGTAAGCCTGTGGCAGGAAATCACGGGTCGTACTGTTCCCGGGGCCAACTCCAAAAACTCCGCCTTTTGAGATAGCGATCTTTGCCTGGTTTACCTGGTAGGCGCTATTATCCACATCATCTTTACTTCCATATATAAAACTCTCTACCCGCCCTATCCAGGTATCTACTCTTGCTGTAAGAGTGGAAGACGATTTTTTTATTACAGCTGCTTCTCCATCATCAGATTGATGACGGACAACAGCTGCTGCAATCAAAAATGCCAATGGTATCAATGCAATACCGATTGTCATCATAATGTGCTTTGTGCTTACTCTTCCTATAAATAATAACAACAGGCAGCTTGCTCCCAACAATAGCGCCGTTGAAAGATTAGCAGGAGCAATCAATGCACAGGTTAGCGCTACAGGCCAGATAACGGGAAGGAATCCTTTTTTAAAATCTTTTATCACATCCTGTTTCTTACTAAGCAAACGGGCCAGGTACATAAATAGGGCCAGCTTGGCCAAGTCTGACGTCTGCATTGTCATATTGATTATTGGAAGCCTTATCCAACGGCTGCCTTCATTCATCTTTACACCAAAAAACAATGTATAAAACAATAAGGGTAGAGAAAGCAGGAAAATAATCCTGGCAGCTCTTGAATAAAAAGTATAATTAACCAGGTGAGCAAAATAGATTACCATGATACCTGCCAGGATAAATGCCACTTGTTTAAACAGGTATATTTCTGTGTTTCCCTTATAATTTTTATAAGCCAGTGACCCAGTGGCGCTGTATACTGCGAGCAATGACACCAATGTCAGCAATATTACCAATGCCCATATCACCTTATCGCCCTTTGTTTTACTGAGAAGATTGCTGGTGTTAAAAGTATTCTTCAGCTCATTAAACCGTATGTCTCTTGTTGCCTCCATTAATATCTTATAGTTCTTTTACTGCTTGTTTAAATTGCGCTCCCCTGTCTTCGTAATTTTTGAACAGATCGAAACTGGCACAAGCGGGGCTTAATAACACCACATCACCCTTTGTTGCAAAATGAAAGGCTGCATGTACAGCTTCCAAAGCACTGCTGGTATTTACAATAGGGTTTACCATACTGCCAAATGCCTCGTGAATCTTTCTGTTATCGGTACCAAGACAAATAATTGCTTTTACTTTTTCTTTTACTAAATCAGCGATCAGGGAATAATCATTTCCCTTATCCACCCCTCCGAGTATCAATACTGTTGGCTTTGTCATACTTTCCAATGCATACCAGGCAGAATTAACATTGGTAGCTTTGCTGTCATTAATAAACTCCACTCCTCTTACAGTAGCCACATGTTCCATCCGGTGTTCCAGGCTTTGAAAATTCTGCACCGCATCCCGGATCTTATCTTTGCGGATATCCATTGTTGCCGCTGCCACACATGCTGCCATCGTATTATACTGGTTGTGTTTTCCTTTCAATGCAAAATCATATACACTCATATTAGTAAAATCCTGTCCTGTTCTTACATACATATCCCCGTCTTTAATAAAAGCTCCGTTTGGTAATTCTCTTTTCATACTTATTGGCAGTTGGTTTGATTGAATATTGAACTGGTTTAGATATTTCATAGTTACTTCATCATCGGCGCAGTAAATGAAATAGTCATTTGCCTGCTGGTTCATAGCGATACGGAATTTGCTACGGATATAATTCTCGAAGTTGTAATCGTAACGGTCCAGGTGATCCTCTGTGATATTTGTCAGTATAGCCACATCCGGTCTGAACGTTTTAATATCATCCAACTGAAAGCTGCTGACCTCCACTACATATAATGGTCTCGGATCTTCGGCTACCTGCTTGGCAAATGAATCACCAATATTGCCTACCAATGCGCAATCCAACCCGGCTTCTTTACAGATATGGTACGTCAGCGCTGTAGTAGTTGTCTTGCCATTACTTCCGGTTATAGCAATGATCTTACTGTCTCCTTTAAACCGGTAAGCCAGTTCCACCTCACTGATGATATCAATTCCTTTTGCCCTTATCTTCTTAACGATTTCCGCTTTTTCCGGGATACCCGGGCTTTTCATCACTTCCACAGCATTCAGGATCTTTTCATCAGTATGAATGCCTTCTTCAAATTCAATTCCGGCATTCACTAATCCGTTACGATATTCATCCTTCAAAGAACTTCCATCTGAAAGGAATACATCATATCCTTTTTGCTTCGCCAGCAGTGCGGCTCCCACACCACTTTCGCCACCTCCCAATATGACAAACCTTTTACTCATGTTCAAAAAACAGTGTACGGAATTCGGTTCTTCATAAGCATTGGTTTTCTAATACAACTGCACCACAATTCGATTGGATCAGAACGTTAGTCTTCGTAAGGGTTGGATTCGGGGGTTTTTCGTAATATCCTTTCTAAATAAGTTATCCACTCAGTGAACCCGGTATATCTCCTATCTAAGTTTCAGCGTTACAATACTCAACACTACCAGCAACACGGTTACAATCCAAAATCTTGTTACAATCTTCACTTCATGATATTTTTTAACCTGGTAGTGATGATGCAGTGGTGCTTTTAAAAAAACTCTTCTCCCCTCTCCAAATTTTCTTTTAGTATACTTGAAATACCCTACCTGCAGCATTACACTCAGCGCTTCCACTAAAAACACCCCGCAGAAGATTGGTATCAATAATTCTTTATGAACAATGATTGCCAACGAAGCAATGATCCCTCCTAATGTCAAACTACCTGTATCCCCCATGAACATTTGCGCCGGGTAAGAGTTGTACCACAAAAACCCTACACAACCTCCTATCATTGCCGCAATAAAAATGGCCAACTCTCCTAAATTCGGTATATACATTATGTTCAGGTAATCTGCGAACACCAGGTTACCGCTTGCATAGGCAAAAATTCCCAGTAGTGTTCCGATCAATGCAGAAGTTCCTGTTGCCAACCCGTCCAAACCATCAGTGAGGTTAGCACCGTTTGAAACTGCTGTAATAATGAATATCACAATCAATATGTAAAGAACCCATGTATAATCTCTCCAGGAAGCAGGCAATAATTTTGAATAATTGAACTCATGGTTTTTTACAAACGGAATGGTTGTTACCGGTGCTTTTGTTACAACAAAGTATTTTACCTTCCCATTTACATTTTTTGCAATTACGGTTGAGTCTGTTGGAGGGACCTTTCCTACATATTCTCTCCATATTTTCACATCACTGTTAAAGTATAATGTAGCTCCAACGAGTACGCCTAATCCCACTTGTCCCAATATTTTGAACCATCCTGCCAACCCATCCTTCCCTGATTTTTTATAGACCTCGCCTTTTTGCTGTGCCAACCGCTTACCTCTCAACTTTAAGTAATCATCAATAAAACCAATGATACCCAGCCAAACTGTACTGATAAGTAAAACTTGTACATATACATTAGTCAGATTGGCCAACAGCAGGGTCGGGATGATGATCGCCATGATAATAATGATCCCACCCATTGTTGGTGTACCTCTTTTGCTCTCTTCACCAGCCAATCCTTCTTCCCGGATACTCTCACTGATCTGTTTCTTCTGTAAAAACCGTATCAGTTTTTTTCCGTATACTAATGTTATAAAGAGCGATAACAACACAGCGGCAAGCACCCTGAATGTGATGAACCTGAAAAGTTCATTACCCGGAAAGTTTATTCCTTCTTCTTTCAGCCATTCAAATAAATGATACAGCATGCCGGTTGTGATCTTGGTTTACTTATCTAATAATTCGAAAAACTCTTTAACTTCTTCTTTATCATCAAAGTGATTTCTTACTCCTTTTATTTCCTGGTATTTCTCATGTCCCTTTCCCGCAATTAATATGATATCCTCTTGCTTTGCCAAACTGATCGCAGTTTTTATCGCCTCTTTCCTGTCAACAATTGAGATATACTTTCTTTTATAGGCCGGAGCTATTCCCTCTTCCATATCTTTTATAATCTGCGCCGGGTTCTCACTCCTTGGATTGTCACTGGTAAAAATCACCTTATCACTATGCTCACAAGCTACTGTTGCCATTACTGGTCTTTTTGTTCTGTCCCTGTCACCTCCGCAACCCACCACTGTTATCACCTGCTCAAATCCTTTCTTCAATTTCTTTATTGTTGCCAGTACATTTAATAAAGCATCCGGGGTGTGAGCATAATCAACAATTGCAATCACCCTCTCCTTTGCTGAAACCTGGTAATCAAATCTCCCTTCTGCACCGGTTAGTTCGCTTAACGCTGTCAATACTTCCTGTTTGTCTTCTCCAAGACAAATAGCCGCTCCGTATACTGCCAGCAGGTTGTATGCGTTGAATTCACCAATCAATCTGAAGTTTACTTCCACCTCATTTACTGTCATCAGTAACCCATTCAGGCTGTTATCCAGGATCTTTCCTTTAAAATCCGCTACTGTTTTCAGACTGTAGAAATACTTTTTCGCATTAGTATTCTGCAACATCACTGTTCCTCTTTTGTCATCCGCATTGCTGATTGCAAATGCTGATGAGGGCAATGAATCAAAAAAGGATTTTTTCACCCGGATGTACTCATCAAATGTTTTATGATAATCAAGGTGATCATGTGTGATATTGCTGAAAATACCGCCGGCATACTGCAATCCTGTTACCCTATGTTGGCGTACCGCATGTGAACTCGTTTCCATAAACACATAAGTGCAACCTTCATCAACCATCTGCCGTAATAAAGTATTCAGACTTACCGCATCTGGCGTTGTATGTGTTGCAGGCACTACCCGCTGGCCAATCATATTCTCTACTGTACTCAGCAATCCGCATTTATATCCCAATCTTGTAAAGAGCTTGTATAATAATGTCGCTATCGTTGTTTTCCCATTCGTTCCTGTCACTCCCACCAGTTTCAGCTGCTCCGAAGGTTTTCTAAAAAAATTACTGGCCATGTACCCGGCAGCTGCGGCACTGTTCTCGGCCTGCACATACACCACATTTTCATTTATTGCTTCAGGCATTTCCTCACACACAACCGCCACTGCTCCATTCTCAATTGCTTTCTCAATGAACTGATGACCATCCGTTGCTGCTCCTTTCACCGCTATAAAGGCCGCTCCTTTCTTCACTTTTCTTGAATCAATGTGTACATCCTTCACTTCCACTGATGTACTTCCCGCTACAGACCTGATTGCCACTTTATATAATACATCCTGTAATAACACAAATAAGCTTTATTCATTTAATCCTAAATCAGCTCAAGCAGCACCGTTACTCCTTTTGCTAAAGCTGTTCCCGGTGCTATCGACTGTGTCGCAATTTTTCCTTTTCCTTTCACTGTTACTTTTAATCCCATATTCTCCAGCAGGTATAAGGCATCCTTCAATCCCATTCCTCGTACATTTGGCATTACCTGCTTGCGAACAGCATTTGCTTTCAGTACAGGCTGATAGTTGCCTGCATATACGCTACTCCATTCGTTCTTCATCACAGAATCTGTATACCCGACATTCAATGTGCTGTATATATTTCTGATATCATTTGTATACCCGGCATAGAAGTATGCAGCGCTATCTTTTACAGTAGTAAATAAGGAAGGACTTTTCCTGTCAACATACATTGCATACAACTTGGTAGCAATCTCCCGGAAAACCGGCGCCGCTACTGTTCCTCCATAATGCGAAGCAGCATGTGGCTTGGTACGAATTACCACTATACAGGTGTACTGTGGTTTATCGGCCGGGAAGTATCCAACAAATGATGCCTGGTAAACTCCATGCCCATACTTGATAGCCCCATCTGACACCTGTGCAGTACCTGTTTTACCTGCGATTGAAAATGGAACTCCGGCAAAAACTCTTCTGGCTGTTCCTTCTGTCACTACCGCTTCCATTGAAGATCTTGCTGCCTGTATAACAGACGGCTTACAGAAGTTTTCTTCTATTACTGTTGGCTCAAATTGCCGATGAATCACACCCCCGCTCTGGATACTGTTGACCAAATAGGGTTTCATCATCCTGCCATTATTAGCCACTCCATTATAAAGCGTCAACGTATGAAGCGGACTAACCTGGAGTGCATATCCAAAACTCATCCAGAGCATATTGCCTAATGAACTACCTTTCTCATTTAAAGGTGCCATGGTTGGCTTAGGCACATTGGCAAGATCAATTGGCGAACGAACATCAAGATGAAACTTATGCAGGTAGTCCTTAAATTCCTGTGGCTTAGAGCCAAAAGCTTTCAGCGCCAGTTTACTCATACCTACATTTGAACTGTGAGCAAAACATTCTTTCACACTTAATAGCGGCTTGGGTGAACGTTCCGCATCCGTGACCACTTTAGGACCTACTTGTAATCTTCCTGCACTTCCCACTTCAATCATATCATCTATTGAACTGGTCCCCTTTTCCAATACTGATAATAGTGTAACTAATTTGATGGTGGAACCCGGTTCTGTTGCTCTTAAGGCATAATTATCATCTTCCCAATAACTGCCATCCGGCCTGCGTCCCAGGTTAGCAATTGATTTTATTTTACCGGTACTGGTTTCCATCACGATAGCAGTACCATACATCGCCTCGCTTTGAAGCAACATTCTCATCAACGCTGTTTCTGTAATATCCTGGATCTTTACATCAATGGTGGTATAAATATCTTTACCATTTACGGGATCGGTTTCTGATCCTTCAATGGGAATGGCTGTACCGCCAACGATATATCTTACTAATCGCTGTCCCGTTTTACCGCTCAGCACAGTATCATAACTTTTCTCCAGCCCTACATTTTGTTTTTTGATCTTTCCGTCAGTGGCCATATGTTCACGGGACAAACCAATAGTTCTGCTGGCCAGTAACCCAAAAGGTGGTAATCTTTTACTGTTGGTCTCGACGATGATACCACTCTTATTACGTCCCAGCCTGGCCAAAGGAAATTCACGGAAAGCTTTGTACTGTTCGAAACTTAGCTTTTTCTTTAGGGAGTAATACCTCGCATTCTTTTTAAATGCCTGCCTTAATTCATTTTTATATTGTGAAGCTGTTTTATCTCCGAAATAAGTAGCCAATGCAATAGAGAAGGAATCAACGTTTTCAGTAAATCGCTTTCCTTTCTTTTCTCTGAGTCCTTCCGCATTGAAATCAATATAGATATCAAAAGTGGGGATGGAAGTACTGAGCATCTGGCCATCTTCGCTGTAGATAGTACCTCTTTGTGCATCCAGTTCAATAAAACGCTGATGCAAACTGTCGCTCATACTGCGCCAGTGGCTTCCTTCTACCCGTTGAATATAGAAGGCCCGACCGAGTACCAGTAAACTTAGCACCACGATGCCAAGGAAACTGAGATATACCCTCCAAAGTATGTCACGTTTTACTTCCAATGCCGCTTTGCTTGTGTCCGTTATTAGTTGTTCTGTTCTATATATAACTGCATTACTGCAGTCCGTCCGTTGTTTCTTACTTTTTAGCGATATTACTATCCAGCAACACCACAGGTGATACAACCAGCTCTTTCAATCCCAGCGGTTCCACTGCTTTTATCAACTCACTTTGCTTGCTACGGGAAATCAGTTCTCCTTTTATAGCTGTGTATTCGTATTGTAATTCTTTCACTTCCTTCTCTGTCCGGTTTATATTTCTGATGGTCTTGTTCGCATAATGACCATTATAGATATACAAAACCGCCAGTCCTGCCAGGAACAAAAAGAACGGCACCTGCTTCACGATAGACTGATAATTCAACCATCGTTTCCAGCTTGCCTGCCCTGAAGACAGTTCGCCTTTCAGATCCCGTTCTTTTGGATTTTCCTGTTCCTGCATAAATGAGTTTTTAAACCCGTTAGTTTGGTTTTTCATCACCCTGCTTGTTCCGAAAGAAGGGTTGATTTCAAAGGATATAGACTTTCCAGATTTTTATACCCTATATAGCGTACGTACTAAACTCTTTTTAGCCGATCAAACCATCATTATCTTTTCTGCAATTCTGAGCTTTGCGCTTCTTGATCTTGGGTTTCTTTTCATTTCTCCTTCAGATGGTACAATTGGTTTTTTTGTTATCACTTTTAACTCATTGACCGATTCCGCATTGATAAAGGGATTCTCCTCCGGTTCATCAAATGAACCGCGGCGGAAAAAATTCTTTACCAGTCTATCCTCAAGGGAATGAAAAGTGATGATAGCTACCCGGCCTCCGGGCTTTAACAGGGTGGGGACTTGTTGAAGCATTTCTTTTAACGCACCTAATTCATCATTGACCTCAATCCTTAATGCCTGAAAAACCTGGGCGAAGTACTTATTGGGATTTCCTTTTACTATTTCCCGGACTGCATTCTTAAATCCATCGATCGTCTTAAGCGAGGCTGTGTTCCGAACCTGAACAATTGTTCTGGCTAAGGTTTTGGCATTGGTTACTTCACCATACTGTTCAAATAATTTGTGCAATCGTTGTTCAGTGTAGCTGTTTAACACATCGAAGGCTGTAACTGCTTGCCGCTTATCCATCCGCATGTCCAGCTCCGCATTGAAGCGGGTAGAGAACCCTCTTTCCGCCTCATCAAACTGGTGACTGCTTACTCCAAGATCGGCCATGATGCCATCAACTGCCGTAATCCGTTCTAAACGGAGAAAACGTTGCAGATGACGAAAATTGTGTGAAACAAAAACTAATCTTTCGTCATCCGGCAGGTTTTTCTTTGCATCATCATCCTGGTCAAAGGCCACCAATTTGCCAGTTGCTCCCAATTTGGAAAGAATGGCCTTTGAATGACCACCACCCCCAAAAGTGCAATCGACATAAGTGCCATCGGGCCGGATATTTAACCCTTCAATCACCTCATTGAGCAGAACTGGTATGTGGTAATCAGGTTGGCTGGTCAACTGGCTAATTGGTTTATCAGGCTTTTCAGTATCAGATTTTCCTTTGTTCTTTTGGCTTCTCATCCTAATACCCGATTAACTATTTAACTAATTAACTTTCCTGTTTACCTCCACCCAATACGTCTCTTCCCAAATCGCTGAATGTGTCCGAAGAAAGTGAATCAAAGATCTTTTTGTACTTATTACTATCCCAGATTTCTATTTTATCTCCTGTCGCCATCAGCACTATATCCTTTTGCAACTCGGCATACACCTTCAGGTTTGGCGGCAACAGTATCCGGCCGGCACTGTCCGGCTCCACATAAGTGGCACCATTCAGGAATGCCCGTCTGAACTCCCTTTGCTTGGGATCAAACTCGTTCAGGCCGGTAATCTTTTCAAAGAGTGGCTCCCATGTCCTCATCGGGTAAAGAGCCAGGCATTTTTCAAAACCCCTGTTGATAACGAACTTTGTAGTTTCCTCTTCCGGCAATTGCTTTTTGAACCCCGCCGGGAGGAGGAACCGCCCCTTGGCGTCCAAAGTAGCCTCGAATTCTCCGAGAAAGCCTGTCATTATCAGTGAATTGGATCAATTTTGAATTAATTGACACAAAATAACACTTTTTCCCACTTAACAACCAAATTTTTCTGTTTTTCTTTTTTCCACAATAGTTTTTCCCCTGAAACTCCTTACAGATAAGGATTTCAAGAGATGTCATACTGTTTTAGTCATAAAAGCCGTGAACATGATGTGAATAGCGGTGGATAAGCTGTGAATTGAGGACATTGACGCCTTGAATGCTGATGTCGAAAAAGAGAGTTTACTTCGCTGCAAAGCATTACCAGATGGCCATTACAGGATATTCAGGCACTCCTCTATTAAAGAAACTGGGAATAACTGCGGCAATGAAATTGTTGTTGATAAATCCGCCTGCTGATTATTATCATTTGCTTGAAACAGACCTAAGCGAACAACTATGTAAGAAGAATGATGTTCCTGATTTTATTCATTTGTTTATAAAAACAGTGAAGGAGTTTGAAACTGAAATGAAAAAACAAAAAGCTGTGATCAGGAAAAATACAGCTATTATCATTTGGATATCCTGGTACAAAAAAGCATCTAAGATAGAAACAGATGTTACTGAAGATGTAATAAGGAGCTACGCATTGAAAAATGATTTGGTTGATGTAAAAGTTTGTGCTGTAAGTGATGTATGGAGCGGATTGAAATTAGTTGTACCGCTGAATAAACGATAGTACTTTTGTGCTTCATCAAATACAACAGTTAGTTGTGTTATGGCAGACCCGGGAAATATATCTATACAGGACTATACCTATTCTCTCCCCGAGGATAGAATTGCCAAATATCCATTAGCTGAAAGAGATGCTTCCAAATTGCTTGTCTATAAAGAAGGTAAAATAAAAACAGATATTTACCGGAATATTTCAAAATACCTCCCAGAAGATACGGTACTGGTATTCAATAATACTAAAGTCATTGAAGCAAGGTTGCTCTTTCAAAAAGAAACAGGTGGCATCATCGAGATATTTTGCCTGGAGCCGCATGAACAATACCCTGATATCACCACAGCGATGCTGCAAAAAGAAAAAGTCTTGTGGCATTGCCTTGTGGGTGGCGCTTCCAAATGGAAAACAGGGCAAGTACTGGAAAAGAAGATACGATCGGGGAAAAACGAAATCTCGCTTCAAGCCCGGTATATTGAAAAAAGAGCTGATAGTTTCATCATTGAACTATCGTGGATGCCGGATCATCTTAGTTTTGCCGAAGTATTGCATTATGCCGGGGCTATTCCACTTCCTCCCTATATCAAAAGAAACGCTGAAGAGTCCGATACAGAAAGATACCAGACTTTTTATGCAAAACATGATGGCTCAGTAGCAGCACCTACAGCAGGACTTCATTTTACCAATTTTATTTTTGAAACACTGCATAAAAAGAATATACATACAGATTTTGTAACACTGCATGTTGGCGCAGGTACATTTAAACCCGTGAAAAGCGAGACCATGCGGGAACATACCATGCATGCCGAATGGATTGATGTATCAAAAACGACTATTGAGAATATATTAAACAATCTGGAAGAGGCAATTGTAGCCGTTGGTACAACTTCACTAAGGACAATTGAAAGCTTATATTGGCTGGGAGTGAAGCAGTCGGGGTTCAGGGATCTGGAGACGGCAGAATACACTAATAAATTGTTGGAGCTTTCCCAATGGGAAGTATATGCGCCTCTCAAAGAAAATATTTCTGCCAGGGATGCCCTGCAATCATTATTAAAATGGATGGATGAAAATAAACTGGAAAGACTAATTGCTAAAACCCAGATACTGATAGCACCGGGTTACGAATTTAAAATTATAAAGGGGCTCGTCACTAATTTTCATCAACCACAATCAACATTATTATTATTAGTCGCTGCCCTGATTGGCGATGAATGGAAAAAAGTATATGATTATGCCCTGCAAAACAATTTCCGGTTTCTCAGCTATGGAGACGGTTGTTTGCTATGGTCGAAGAACTCCTAATTTTTTTTCAGCGGTAACTCAATAGTAAAAGTGCTGCCCTTTCCCAGTGTGCTTTCTGCTTTTATATCGCCATTATGAGCTTCCACCACTGTTTTAACATAACTCAGCCCCAGGCCAAAACCTTTTACATTATGCACATTACCGGTATGTGCCCTGTAGAAGCGTTCAAATATCCGCTTTACTGTATCCCTATTCATCCCGATTCCATTGTCTTCGATCTTTATAAGAAAGTTTTTCCCGTTGGAATTAGTGGCAAGCTTTATAAGAGGAGGTGTATTTTCTTTTGAATATTTGACAGCATTATCTACCAGGTTATTTACCAGGTTGGAAAAATGTACATCATCAGCTTCGATCAGGTCATTCTGTGCATTGAGAGATAATTCAACTTTTCCATTTTTATTCTCCAGTTGCAAAGCGAAATTGTCCACTACATCCTTTATCACCTCATGCACATGAACCGGCTTCAAATTCAGATCCACTTCCTGTTTTTCCAGTTGTGAAGCTTTTAAAATAGTCTCTACCTGCCGGTTCATCCGTTGATTTTCCTCTTTAATGATACCACTGAAATAGCTGAGTTTCTCTTTATCGTTAATCACTTTTTCATTTCGCATGGCATCTACTGCCAATGAAATGGTGGCAATCGGTGTTTTGAACTCATGCGTCATATTATTTATAAAATCATTCTTTATCTCCCCCAGTTTCTTTTGGCGCAACATAGTACGGACAGTGAGGTAAAATGCTGCAATAATGATAATGGTGAAAAGTATTGAAGTAGCTATTCTCCAGCGTAGCGATTTTATTACCAGGCTCTTGATGTTGGGAATAATCACAAATAAAACTTCATTTACACCAAGGTTCTCACCAGCAGTTCCACTCAGTGCTTCCAATCCCCAATTGAATGAGAAATTATTTAGTGTATCCTCATAAGCTACTGCAAAATTGGGCGAGACAATCTCAAATACATTATTATCGAACCTGTCAAAAGTAGCTATACCAAACTCAAATTTGATATTCTTCAGGTTGTTTTGTAAAAAGGCTTTATTGATCTTCCTGTTGATCTCCTCTGCATCAAACCGCTTGCCGATAGTAACTGGCTTAAATATATCAATGATATAGTCATCCTTAAGGAACCCCTTTTTATTGGTGCCGGCTGCGTAACTCCCTTTATGCTGTGATAGCTCATTTCCTACCATCTTGGTACTCTCCTCTACACTATGTTTTATTTGTTCCTCCCGCAACAGTACCATATTCTTGATCCAGGATACCTGTATGACTATAAGACCAATCAGCGACAGGCTTATTAAAATAGTGATAATTGTAAATATGCGTTTCACTTATGCTAAAAAATTGTGCCGTAATATACTACATCAGTATGTAATCGTTGTTTCGATCAGCCTGCTGGCAGAACAAATCTCAAAACGGATGGTTCTGCAAAAATACATTCCCGGAGTTGTCCGCTATCCCCTGGACAGGGTATAGCGGCATTTTTAACGGGTTTTTACAAAAAAGCAGGCCTTATTTTTTTTGAACAGAAATTCCGAAAAAAGATTTTTCATCTTAAATTGAAGAATGATTGAACCTGCACCGGGCATATTGCTGATTGCGGATCCGTTCCTGAAGGACCCCAATTTTCTAAGAACGGTTGTATTCTTATGCGAGCATAAGGATGAAGGCAGTTTTGGCTTTGTACTGAACCGGCAATATGAGAATACCCTTGACGAATTGATACCTGAACTGGAAGGTCATAAACTGCCTGTTTTTTATGGAGGGCCTGTTCAACTGGATTCATTACATTTTTTGCATCAATACCCCGACCTGATACCCGGCGGACAGGAGGTCATTAAAGGAGTATACTGGGGTGGTGACTTTGATACAGTGATCAACCTGGTAAAAAATGAAGAGATCGATAGCAATAAGATCCGTTTTTATATTGGTTATTCTGGCTGGAGTGAGGGGCAGCTGAGTAATGAAATGACAGAAAAAACATGGTTAACAGTAAAAGCCAGTCGCAAGCTTATCTTTCATCATAAGTATGAAGAAATATGGAAAGACTCTCTCAGGCACCTCGGCGGTGATTATGAAATGATGGTCAATTTTCCCATCGATCCTCAGTTAAACTAACTAAATGAAAAAACTGTTTTTCATCCCTGTTTCATTACTGCTGTTTTTTAATATAGGATGCAACACACTTAAAAATATTGGACTTGTTCCTTCTGAACTGGAAATGGCAATGGGTTTAAAAGATGCTTTATCACAAGGCTTGTTTAAGGGTTTTGATGCCTTTGCCAATCCTGACGGCAATCCACTGGTCCGGTTTATATTTCCTGGTGAAGCAGCAAAAATTGAAAAGACCCTCCGTGATCTTGGTTTCGACAAAACCATCAACCAGGTAACCGGCAAATTTACCAGTGCCATGTCCTCGGCTGTAGCTGTTTCCAAACCTGTTTTTTTAGAAGCAGTGAAAAGCATGACAATAAAAGATGCTGCAAAAATCCTGGTGACAGATAATACACATGCTGCTACTGACTATTTTAAGCAGGAAATGAAACCCGGGTTGATGGCCGGTTTTCGTCCAATAATAGACAGCACCATTAAAACAGAAGGCGCTGATAAAGAATGGAGCGGCATCACTAACATTTACAACAGCATTCCATTCATTAATAAACCACTGGAAAATAGTCTTACAGATTTTATTTCTGCACGGGTAATAGACCTGATGTTTGTAATGGTAGCAAATGAAGAAGAACAAATAAGGAGTAAATATGAATTGAGGAAAACAGATATGATGAAAAAAGTGTTTACCTGGGCAGAGGGAGAATTGAAAAAGAGGATACAAAAGAACTAAAAAACCCTCCCGGTAGCAGGAGGGTTTCAAAAATTATAATCAATACACTATTCTACTTCTTTTGCTCCTTCCACCAGTACAGTTACTTTGTTATTTAATACTTCCACAAAGCCACCCTGTATCTCATAACTGGCTGTATGATTTTGTTTATCCTTCAACACTTTTACCCGTCCTGGTTTTAATGCGCTTACAAGCGGGGCATGTTTCTCCAGTACTTCAAAACTTCCGGTAATACCCGGCATTTGAACACCGTACACTTCACCACTGAACAGTTTTTTTTCTGGAGTTAATATTTCTAAATTCATAATTAGTCAATTTGATAACCCGGCAATCATAGGCACATTAGCCATTTGACAAATAGCCTGATTAACCCTGTGCAGCCGCCAGTAATTTTTTACCTTTTTCAATCGCATCATCAATAGAACCTACCAGGTTAAAGGCAGCCTCCGGATACTCATCCACTTCACCATCCATAATCATATTGAAGCCGCGAATGGTCTCTTCAATCGGAACCAGTACTCCTTTCAAACCAGTAAACGCCTCTGCCACATGAAAAGGCTGAGATAAGAAACGCTGAACCCGTCTTGCACGGCTAACCACTAATTTATCATCATCACTCAATTCATCCATACCAAGGATGGCAATGATGTCCTGTAATTCCTTATACCGCTGGAGCATTGATTTCACCCTGTTGGCACATTCGTAGTGCGCCTCACCCACTACCAGGGGAGAAAGAATTCTTGAAGTCGAATCCAATGGGTCAACCGCAGGATAGATACCCAGGTCAGCAATCTTTCTTGACAATACCGTTGTAGCATCCAGGTGAGCAAATGTTGTAGCCGGAGCAGGGTCAGTCAGGTCATCCGCAGGTACATAAACCGCCTGTACGGAAGTGATGGAACCATTTTTGGTAGAAGTGATACGTTCCTGCATGATACCCATTTCGGTAGCCAGTGTAGGCTGGTAACCTACCGCAGAAGGCATACGACCCAACAGCGCCGATACCTCGGAACCAGCCTGGGTGAAACGAAAGATATTATCAACGAAGAACAGGATGTCACGGCCTTTGCCTTGTCCATCACCATCACGATAGTATTCTGCAATTGTCAACCCAGAGAGGGCCACCCTTGCACGGGCACCTGGCGGTTCGTTCATCTGTCCGAATACGAAAGTGGCTTTTGAATCGGCCAGTTCTTTCATATCGACTTTACTCAAATCCCAACCACCTTCTTCCATGCTATGTTTGAAAGCATCACCATATTTCATGATGCCCGCTTCGATCATTTCCCTCATCAGGTCATTTCCTTCACGGGTCCTTTCACCCACTCCGGCAAATACTGATAAACCTGAATAGGCTTTTGCGATGTTATTGATCAACTCCTGGATCAATACTGTTTTACCCACACCGGCACCACCAAACAATCCAATTTTACCACCTTTTGCATAAGGCTCGATCAGGTCAATTACTTTGATACCCGTATAAAGTACTTCCGTAGCTGTACTCAGGTTCTCAAACATAGGAGGCATACCATGAATGGGACGGCCACCCACTTTGCTAACTGCAGGCAAACCATCAATAGGATCGCCGGTTACATTAAAAAGACGACCCTTAATACCTTCACCTATTGGCATAGCTATCGCCAAACCTGTATCTACTACTTCCGTACCACGAACAATACCTTCTGTTCCATCCATCGCAATGGTACGAACACTGTCTTCACCGAGGTGCTGCTGTACCTCAAGCACAAGTATATCCCCGTTTTCTTTTTTCAGTTCCAGCGCATTATAGATTTCAGGAAGTTTGCCATCGAACTGCACATCGATTACGGCGCCAATTACCTGTTTTACTTTACCAACGTTTGCCATATAAAGTGTTTATTAGGAGGGTTATTTTCAGGCCGCAAAGGTAAGGGGGCGGGGTTAATCCGCCAATTTGAAAATCAAAGATTTTTAGGGTGGGGAAAAGGAGTGAACTTCCCCTTTTGCAACATGGTAATCAGCTTGCTTTAATTCTCCTTCTTTTGGATTATCAATCCAAAAGAAGTCACTACAAACCGGTCATTTGCAGCTTCAGGTGTATTTCCTGCTTATGAGGAAGATAGCTACATTAAAATCCTGGGAAAGTCCCCCGAGAGAATAATCTAACTCTTCTACAAAATGACCCTGACGCCTTAATCCTGCGACCACTGTTTCAATATCCCGCTGCCTGAATATAACAGTGGGGTCATTATCCTGTGTTTCATCATTGGATGAGATATTGTATTCCGTAGTATGTACTGCCCAGCCACCTGGTTTTAAGGTTTTTAGCTGGTTGAAATAGAAGAAATTGACCCGCATACAGCAGCTAGCCTGAACGCAGATCAGATATTTTCTCTTTCCTACATTTGTATTATGCAATTGACAGAAGTCACCACTACACGACTTGCCAAAGACTTTATCCGGGTAAATGCTGAGATCAATAAAAACGACCCCAATTATATAAGGCCATTGGACAAAGACATCAATGATGTGTTTGATCCAAAAAAAAACAAGACATTTCGTTTTGGAGAAGCGGTGAGATGGATATTAAAAGACAATGACGGAAAGCTTATCGGGAGAATTGCTGCTTTTACCAATAAAAAATATAAAAATAAAGGGGATGATGTACCTGTTGGTGGTATTGGCTTTTTTGACTGCATCAACAACCAGGCGGCCGCCGATATGCTATTTGATGTAGCCAAACACTGGCTGATACAAAAAGGAATGCAGGCAATGGATGGGCCCATTAATTTTGGAGAAAGAGACCGCTGGTGGGGACTGTTAGTGGAGGGTTTTCAACCTCCCCCCTATTGTCTTAATTATAATAAGCCTTATTACAAAGAGTTGTTTGAAATTTATGGTTTTAAATGCTTTTTCAACCAGATTTGTTTTGGCCTGGATCCACGAAAAGAAGTAAGTAAAAAAATACTGGACAGGCATGCCCAGATAGCCAAAGATCCTGCTTTTTCATCCAGCTATATTAAAAAGAACCAACTGGAAAAATTTGCTGCTGACTTTACAATCGTTTACAATAAGGCATGGGCAGGGCATGGCGGATTGAAAGAATTAAAGAAAGAACAGGTGCTGTCGATGTTCAAAAAAATGAAACCTGTAATGGATGAAAAAATTGTCTGGTTCATATACCACCACAATGACCCGATCGCCATTTTCATCAACCTGCCCGATCTGAACCAGTGGTTCAAATACCTGAATGGTAAATTTGACCTTTGGCATAAATTAAAATTCCTCTGGATAAAAAAAACAAAGAAAAACAACCGGTTTACCGGACTTGTCTTTGGGGTTGTACCTGAGTTCCAGGGTACTGGTGTTGACGCCTATATGATCAACGAAGCAAAACTGGTTGTTCAGCCTATGAAGAAATATGAAGAATACGAAATGCAGTGGATCGGCGAGTTCAATCCTAAAATGATAAATGTGGCAGAAAATTTTGGCGATACCTTTCGTACCCGCAAACTGACCACTTACCGCTATTTGTTTGACAGGACAAAAGAATTCAAGCCGCACCCTGTTCTTTCATAAAACTTATACACAACAATTATCCTTTTTCGGGCAGCTAAGCCGGGTTTCTTAAATTGCAGGCGGTATGGATAAATTCATCGTTTCGGCCAGAAAATACAGACCGCAGACTTTTGATACAGTGGTGGGTCAGTCGCATATAACCACCACATTAAAAAATGCAATAAAGCACCAGCAACTGGCCCATGCATTTCTTTTTTGCGGACCAAGAGGAGTGGGTAAAACCACCTGTGCTAGGATATTAGCCAAGACCATTAACTGTGAGAAACCTACCAAAGACGGTGAAGCCTGTGACAAATGCCAAAGCTGCATTTCTTTTAATGATGGCGCTTCGATGAATTATTTTGAACTGGATGCGGCTTCTAATAATTCAGTGGATAATATCCGTGACCTGGTTGACCAGGTTCGTTTTGTTCCTCAAACAGGCAAATACAAAGTGTATGTGATAGACGAGGTTCATATGCTGAGTTCTTCTGCCTTCAATGCTTTTTTAAAGACACTGGAAGAACCTCCGCCTTATGCAATCTTTATTCTGGCAACCACGGAGAAACACAAGATACTGCCCACCATTCTCAGCCGTTGCCAGATCTTTGATTTCAAACGCATCACCACTAACGATACGGTCCAGCACCTGGAAGAAATATGTGAAAAAGAAGAAATAAAAGCAGAAAAAGCGGCACTGCAAATCATTGCGCAGAAAAGTGAGGGTTGTATGCGGGATGCATTGAGTATACTTGACAAAATAGTAAGTTTTACCAATGGCAAGCTGAATTATACCAATACACTGGAACACCTGAACATACTGGATGCAGAGTATTATTTTAAGTTGTTAGACTGCATGGAGAAACAGGATCTTTCCGGCGCTATGCTGCTTTATGATGATGTTAACCGGAAAGGATTTGAAGGTGACCTCGTATTAAATGGTTTTGCAGAATTTATCCGCAACCTGCTGGTATGCAAAGATGAAAAAGCAGCAGTTCTGCTGGAAGTAGTCGAAAGCTTTAAGGACAAATACATAGAAACAGCCAAATCTGCATCACCGGCTCTTCTTGTAAGCGCTTTGAACATTTTGAATGAAGCAGAGATAAATTATAAAGCAGCAAGAAACAAAAGATTGCATGTTGAATTAACACTGATCAAGCTCTGTTACCTGCAGCAGGCTATTGAATTGACAACGGATGCGTCCGGTATAAGTAAAAAAAAACTAGTTGAATCACCGCTTGCCTTTCGCACAGCAGGAATTAAATCTTTCACCAATCAACAGGCGATTGCAGGAAAATCTATTGCCGGAAAGAAAGATACTGGTGCAAAGCTGATCGTTGAAACGGCAGCTTCCTCCATTACCACTATAGCAAAAGAAGAAAAGCCGGTTTATGAACAAGGGGCTCAGCCAGCTGATCCCAAACCAACTGCAACCAGGATTTCAGCCCTTGATAAAATAAGAAAGCAGTACCAGGGAAATACGAACAGTGGAAATGGCAATACCAATCATCCCCTTCAACAGGAAACACTGCAAAAAGCATGGGCAGAATATATATCAAAACTTAAAGCAAATAAGAACCCGGCCGCCCAACCTTTTGAACTGGCTTTGCTAAGAGTAAAGGATGAAAACTCTTTCGAAGCTGTTACAGCTAACAATATTGAAAAACAGTTTATCGAGCAGGAAAGAAATGCATTGTTTCATTTTTTGCAATTACAACTGCAAAACAGGTTGCTGCAGTTTAATGTAGTGGTAGAAGAGAAAACAGAAGATCGTCCTGCTATGGAAATAACGCTGACATCCAAAGAGCAATTTCAGAAGATGACGGAACAATATCCTCTTATAAAAGAGCTGAAAGACCGTCTGCGGCTGGAGCTGGATTACTGATTCCCATTCGCTATCCGCTATTCACCATTCATCTTTTTATCTTAATTTCGGCCAAAATTCAAAGGCAAATGGCTGAAGTGATATTAATGCCCCGCCTTAGCGATACAATGACGGAAGGTGTGATCGCTGCCTGGCATAAAAAAGTGGGTGATACGGTAAAAAAAGGTGATTTACTGGCAGAAGTGGAAACCGATAAGGCAACCATGGAACTGGAAAGCTATAAAGATGGCGTTCTGTTGCATGTAGGGAGTGATAAAGGAGGAAAGCTGCAGGTGAATGATCTGCTGGCCATCATTGGTACTGCAGGCGAAGATATTTCTTCATTGATAAAGCAAAATTCGGGTGCCACAACTACTGCTGCACCGGCTAAAAAAGAAAGTCCTGTTGCGGCTCCGGCAACTCAGCCATCTACTTCCCTTGATATTTCTAAAATGGAAGAAGTGGTATTAATGCCAAGATTAAGTGATACCATGGAAGAAGGAGTAATAGCATCCTGGCATAAAAATGTAGGTGATACAGTGAAGAAAGGTGAAGTACTTGCTGAAATCGAAACCGATAAGGCTACCATGGAGCTGGAGAGCTACAAGAATGGGACATTATTACATATTGGAGCACAGAAGGGTGAAAATATCCCGGTTAATGGTTTGCTCTGCATCATTGGTGAAAAAGGAAAAGTAGATGTTGATGCCATAGTTGCGGCAACAAAAGGAGGAGTTAGTCAGAAGCCTGCTGCTGAAACTGCAAAAACCATTGCCGAACAACCAGCTACAGTGACAACCATTGCTGCTGCTGCGGAAAATGGAAGAGTGAAAGCTTCTCCATTAGCTAAGAAAGTAGCGAAAGAAAAAGGAATTGACCTTCATTCACTTCAGGGAAGCGGGGATGGTGGGAGAATAATAAAAGCTGATATTGATAACTATCAGCCTGCCACCGCCACAAGCATACAACCTGCAGCTAAAACTGCATCAATAGCTGCACCTGTTCCTGCCTTTACCGGAAGCAAAGAAGAGGGCTATACTGATATTCCTAATTCGCAGATGCGCAATGTAATTGCCAAGCGCCTGGGAGAAAGTAAATTCAGTGCCCCGCATTTCTATCTTACGATGGAGATCAATATGGATAATGCCATGACGGCAAGAGCGCAGCTGAATGAAATAAGTCCCGCCAAGATCAGCTTCAATGATATGGTGGTAAAAGCAGTTGCACTGGCCCTTCGCCAGCACCCGGCCATCAATGCTTCATGGATGGGAGATAAGATCCGGCGTTACAGTCATATTCATATTGGTATTGCCGTAGCCATTGAAGATGGACTGATCGTTCCGGTCGTTCGCTTTGCCGATCAGAAAACTTTACCACAAATAGCGGCTGAAAGTAAAGAACTTGCCGGAAAAGCCAAGAACAAAAAATTACAGCCCAACGAATTCACCGGTAATACATTCACCATATCTAACCTGGGAATGATGGATATTGATGAATTCACTGCGATAATAAATCCGCCTGACAGTTGCATCATGGCGGTAGGCCGGATCAAAGAGGTAGTAGTAAGAAAAGGAGAAGGTTTTGGAGTTAGTAATGTGATGAAAATTACTCTCAGTTGCGATCACCGCAGCGTGGATGGCGCCAGCGGAGCTGCATTCCTTCAAACATTCAAAAAATACCTGGAGAATCCTATCACCATGCT
>JAKQEA010000003.1 GCA_029558715.1 Bacteroidota bacterium
CCCGCAGTAAGTATCTCGTAAATCCTGACCGGTACTTTTACATTTTTTAATTTTTCTTCCCTGATGAAGACAGATTCTAGTTCCTTCTTATTTGCAATATTCCTGTATACCATTTCGGAGATATAGATCCCTCCCACCGGAGCCAGCGCCTGGATCCGGGAAGCAATATTGACCACATCTCCAAAAATATTCCCGCTATGCACCAGTACATCACCCATGTGAATACCGATCCGTACCGGCACCCTTGGCTCATTTTGCAAATCCTCCTGTAGCAATTTGGCAAATTCTGCGGCATCCGTGGAGCTTTGGAAAAGTAATAATGAGCCATCTCCATAGTATTGTATGATCTTACCATTCAGTTCTTCGGCTACCAATTCCACTACTTCCCTGAAGCGGTTGATCTTCTCCACCGCTACTTCCTCGTTTTCCTGCATCATAGCCGTATAGCCGACAATGTCGGCAAACAGGATGGCTGCCAGTTGGTGTGAATGCTCAGGCATTGGATGAAGTTGGTGGCGAAGTTAGTAAAAGACAAATTTTTCTGCTCATTATTACATTTTTCGTCGTTTACTATCATTTTACCGCATATAAGTACGTTAGGACTGGACAATCGGTTATTTATACCCGGAATTCCTTTTTCAGTTTTCCGCAGTATGGGATACGTATATCTACGATTTTACATCAACTTGTCCTCTTTTTATTAGGTACATTTCCGATTTAACCGCTACTTTGTTCTATCCAAACCTAAAGAAAAAACCAATGGAAATCACTGCTCAGCCAATTGCCCGGGAAAAACAGCGAAAGCTGTCAGCTGCCAAGCCCGGAAAGTATTTTCTGGCTCTGAAAAAGAAGGGCCGTTTTTTACTGCATCATGTAAAGTCACTTGGTCTTACTGAAACAATGGAAGAGTATGACCAGCGAAAACTGGGCATTTTCAATAAGCTTAATTTTTTTCAACTGGTAACCGGCATATTTATACCGGTTATGGGCATGATCATGAGCCCGGCTTTACCTGCAAGCGCCTGGCTGATTGCCTGTCTTCCTGCGCTGGTGAGTGCACTCGTTTTATACCTTAATTCTGACTACAAACACGAGGCAGCTCTTATCGCCTATTTTATACTCTACCCCTTCTTTACCTGTATAGTTTATCTCTACGGTTTTAACCCGGGGATTGACCTTACGTTTATTTTGTTTGGTATTCTTGCTGTTTTCTTTTTGAAAGATACCGGCTACATAATTTTTTCATTGAGTTTCTCTATGGTCAGTTATTTCCTTCTGGCCGTAGTGATAGAACACCAGCCTTATGAATTGCAGGAACTGAATACCGGGCTGTATATGCTTAACCAGGGACTTTCATTGATATTTATTTTTTATGGCTTGTTCTTATTGAAAAACGAAAATACCATTTACCAGACAAGGATACTCAACAAAAACAGCATACTGGAAGAAAAAAATATAGAGATCCAGAAACAGAGCAGTAAACTAGAGGAAAGTGCCGACCTGCTAAAACAGCAAGCTACACAACTGGCTGAACTGAATACGGTAAAAACGAAATTATTCAGTATCATTTCTCATGATCTGAAAGCGCCGATGTATGCCATGCGTAATCTTTTTAAAGAAGCCCATGAAAAGAATATGTCAGCAGAGGAGTTGAAGGATAACATCCCTGAGGTGCTGAAAGACATGAACTATGCAGTGGGGCTGATGGAAAACCTGCTACAATGGGCAAGAGCACAAATGCAGGCACATACTGTAAATCCAGAAATAGTTGACATCGAAAAATCAATAGATGAAGTATACCAATCACTGCATCTGCAGGCCAAAAACAAGGGAGTAATCATGCTGAATGATGCACCTCCGAATGTGCATGGCTATATTGATAAAGATATGATGAGCCTTGTGTTGCGAAATCTTTTATCCAATGCGATAAAATTCACTCCTGAAAAAGGCACAATCTCCATTGGGGTACATGAACATACTTCTTTTATCGAAATATATGTCAAAGACAGTGGAATGGGGATGGATCATGAGGCATTGGCCAAGATCAGGAATAACGATTATTTTTCCACCAAGGGAACAGCCAGTGAATCGGGCACCGGCCTGGGGCTCATGCTTTGTAAAGAATTCCTGGTAAGAAATGGTGGTCAGTTATATATTGAAAGTGCACCGGGCGAAGGAAGTACCTTCTCATTCTCTGTGCCTAAACCTGCAGCCTGATCATTGAACTTTATTTAGTTGCTTTATATTGCATGTTTTGAACACAGGGTGTATTATTTTTTGTATCACAAACTCTGTAAATAATATTTTGTGTTGTCTTGTATTCTGTAGCCAGCTTCAAAGTAGCCCCTTCTGTTTCTTCTACGATATTCATCCATTGAAGATCTGTATCCATACTCATCAACCCTAAACCAAGAGATTCAAGAAAGCTGGTAGTAAAAAAACCATTGTAAGAAACACTTCCTTTTGCTTTTTGCCCCTTCATGGCAGCAGATATCAGCATAGAAGCTTTTGCTTTCATAAATAAAGACATTGCCACTCTTACATTTATTTCTTTATCTCCCCTGTCCCTGTCCACCGTATCAATTATTTCATCTCTTCTTTTTTTAATAAATGTGTTACAGCAATCACTCAGCACCAGGTTTAACCGGGCACCCTTTGCTTTTATTGTATTAAAAACCTCTTCGATATTAATACTTTGCTTTTTCAATGTTACCCAGTTGGGCGGTGTTCCATAGTACAAGGCCATTTCCGGGAAAAGATTCTGGTCATCATCCTTATAGCTAAAACCATGGCCGGAATAATGAAATACTACAATATCATCTTTTCCGGGGTAAATATTTTTTATGGCAGCCCTTACATTCACCGCATTAAAATCATTCCCTTGTATCGCTTTTTCAACATAAGGCAACCCCAATTTAGAAGCTACCCTGCTAAAAAAATGGGTCACATTTTTCCCATCAGCGATACAAGTGGCCTTAATATCATCATCCCCTGTATTTACTACAGAAATTAAATATAGTACCGGCTTTGTATTATTCCGGACGGCGAGTACCTGCTTTTTTGAATACTGCCCGTCATAATATAATTCACTATTCGTAAAATATTGCCTCAGGTATGTTTTGGAGAAAGAAGATAACCGTAATCTTTTAAAACTTGTGATGCCGGTTTTTTCATACAATAATTTAGCGGCACCGGCAGAGTCGGGTTCACTCAATAATCGTGTTATCTGCAGGTCATTCTTTTCTTGTAACAATCCATACTCAGTACGATAGGGTGTCTGCAGACTGGGTTCAACCCTTCGTTTAAGGCTATCCTGTTTAAACCAAAGCTGCATCTGATCGATATCTGTTATCTGCTTTCCTTCCTTTATAGTAAACTCATCTGAACTGGTAAATAAGTATGTTCCGCTTAATGAATCAGCAAGCAAAAAGCTTTTTTTCTTTTCACTGACCTCATTCGACTTTAATGAAACCGTAAAATCATACAGTACTCTCTTCTTTGTTTTTTTATTGATGGCAGTAAGCCTGAGAAACCCGGTGCTGTCAGAATTTGTGAACAGTATACCACGATAGGTCGTCTTCGCGGGGTCCTTCTTAAACTGGTAGGTAAGTTCGTATACATCCTGCGCAAATACACTATTTGCAAGGAAAAGAGAAATTGTAAAAAGAAAAGTAAATAGCGGTTTCAAGTAAATAATTACATATAAATATACTTAAACTCAGGAATCATAACGAATTGCTTTCTTTACTAGTCTGATTTTTTCTTCTTTTCCATTATTTCTTTTGTCACATCAGGATATATACTGATAAAATGCGATCTCACAAAAGCTGCCCGGGGCACTTCCTCACCCGGCAATGACACGGCTACCGCCATGGATTTTCTTGCCGGCATATGGCAATCAATACAATTTTTACTTAGCTGGGAAAGCGATAATTTGGCTTTGCAGAAATTATCATGGCCGGGAGTATGGCAGTTCATA
>JAKQEA010000045.1 GCA_029558715.1 Bacteroidota bacterium
CCTGGGCGAAAAAGCAAGAACAAAGAAGTATTATCAGAAACGAAATATTCCTTTCCATAGGCTTTGCTTATACTATTTAATGGGTTTGTTAAGCAAAAGTCATGAAAAAAAATGGCATATCCATACCCATACTTATTTCTGCCGTCACAGATGTGTATAAACGATGGATATCACCTGCATTAAATTGTATCATTCCGTAGTAAAAAACGTATTATGGATGCAGCACTAAATAAGAAGCCCCCGGCAAAGGAGGCTTCTTATTTAAAAAGCAATGTATTTTTTTAGTTACTTAGTTTTAGCTCCACCCGGCGGTTTTGTGATCTTTCGGCAATTGTTTTTCCTCTGTTCAATGGTTGGGTAGGGCCATATCCTTTTGTGGTTAATCTTGATTCAGTAATTCCCTTTGAAAGCAAGTATTTTTTTACCCCCTCAGCCCGGTCTTCTGATAATTTCATGTTGAAAGCCAGGCTGCCATCTGCACTGGTATGCCCTTCAATCAGCAATTTTAGTCCCGGGTTTTCTTTTAGTATTTCGACCACTTCATCCAATACCCGGAAGGATTGAGGAAGTAATATTGCTTTTGCTGACTGAAACTGGATCAATTTGGCAGCATAATTTACCTGCTCAATTATTTCTTTCTTTACTTCTTCCGGGGGACAACCATTATTTTCTTTTGTGCCTTTTACCGAAGGACATTTATCCTCTTCATCATTTACTCCATCATTATCTGTATCCGGCACCGGGCAACCATTATAACGAGTGGATCCTGTTACAGTGGGGCACTTGTCCACCTCATCATTTACCCCGTCCTTATCTGAATCTGGTACCGGACAACCATTGTATTTCGCTGTTCCGGGTACATCAGGGCATTTATCATCCTGATCTGGAACACTGTCATTGTCTTTATCAGGACAGCCATTGTTTTTAACCTGGCCGGGCAGATCAGGGCATTTATCATCCTTGTCTGCTACACCATCACTGTCTTTATCAGGACAACCATTAGTAGCAGAAGTGCCCGCATCATCCGGACAGTTGTCATTCTCATCGGGTATACCATCTTTATCCTTGTCTTTAACTTTCTTCTCCAGTTCAGCGGGCTTACCAAGGAAAATTCCTAATGTAGCACCAATTACCTGGTGTTTAAATGTTCCTGTATAATCTTTGGCCTTGTAAAAATCATTTAAGCCACGGGAATAGTTAGCAGTTAAAAAAATACGACCGCTTTCAAAACCTATTAACCCGTTTACACCATAGTTAAAGACTGCATATTGACCCGGATTGCTTCCGACAGGGAGATCATCGTTTTTGTCATCCTGTAAAATACCCGTTTGCCCGACAGTTTGCGCCGTTTCCTTTCCATTATAGAAAAAACCGGCATAGGGGCCTCCGCCAATGATAAATTTCCCTTTTTTTCCAACCTTCAAAAGAAGATTAAGCGGAATATCGATATAGTTTATAAACTGGGTGCTTTTTACTGAAATGACAGTTGAGGAAGAGGGATCAAATTGTTGCGAAAATTTCCGGCCTTTCATATAAAAGATCACTCCCGGTTGAAAGTATAATTTTGAAGTAGGGCTAAAAGGCAGATCTGCTACGAAGCCAGCATGCAGCCCTGTTCTTCCTGAAAAATTATCTTTTAATGTATCCCATCCCGGAACATTGTTGGTTTCTATTACAGATGATTGTTGACCACCAACAACAACGGCTACTCTAAGCTGGGAGAAAGTGATCGTAGAAGAAATTATTGCCGTAAGCAATAATAAGAAGGCCCTTTTCATAGAATTGGGTTTGGTTTTTCAGATATTGTTAACTGATACAAAAGTCAACAATTTTTTGCAAAGTTCATAGCATTTGCGCCTTTACATCGGTAATAATCAAATATCAAACTTAATACCCTGTGCCAGCGGCAAGGATGTACCATAGTTAATGGTATTCGTTTGTCTTCTCATATAAGCTTTCCAGGCATCACTGCCACTTTCACGACCACCACCGGTTTCCTTTTCGCCTCCAAAAGCGCCACCTATTTCTGCGCCGCTGGTGCCAATATTCACATTTGCAATTCCACAATCACTACCAGCATGTGAAAGGAACTGCTCTGCTTCTCTCAAATTTAAGGTCATTATTGAAGAGGAGAGACCTTGCGGCACTTCATTTTGAATAGCAATTGCCTCTTCTATTGTCTTATATTTCAGCAGGTAAAGGATAGGTGCAAATGTCTCATGCTGTACAATTTTGTATCCGGGCTTTGCTTCGGCAATACAGGGTTTTACATAGCAGCCACTTTCATAGCCATCGCCATTCAGTACTCCACCTTCTACAATAAAATTGCCTCCCTCGGCTATGCATTTTTCTATTGAATCCAGGTACATATTTACTGCATCCTTATCAATCAAAGGTCCCACATGATTTTTTTGGTCGAGCGGATCGCCGATACGAAGCTGTTTGTACGCAGAGACCAGTTTGGACTTTACAGTATCATATACATCTTCATGAATGATCAGCCTGCGTGTAGTAGTACATCTTTGACCAGCTGTACCAACAGCACCGAATAAAGAACCGAGAATGGCGATATCAAGATCTGCTTCTTTTGAAATGATGATGGCATTGTTTCCTCCTAACTCTAACAAAGACCTTCCCAATCTTGCAGCGACCACTGCTCCAACTGCTTTCCCCATCCTGGTAGAGCCTGTTGCAGATACCAGGGGTATTCTTGTGTCTGCAGCCATCCATTCACCTGTTTCCCGTCCACCGATAACCAAACCTGAAACACCTTCCGGTACATTATTTCTTTTAAATACAGCTGAAATAATATTTTGACAGGCTATCCCGCACAACGGCACTTTCTCTGAAGGCTTCCATACGCATACATCACCGCAAACCCATGCGAGCATACTGTTCCAGCTCCATACAGCTACCGGGAAATTAAAGGCAGAGATTATTGCAACTATTCCCAATGGATGATATTGTTCATACATCCTGTGGCCCGGACGTTCACTGTGCATGGTTAAGCCGTGCAATTGTCTTGACAAACCCACTGCAAAATCGCAGATATCGATCATCTCCTGCACTTCACCATATCCTTCCTGCAGGCTTTTTCCCATTTCATACGATACAAGTTTGCCTAATGGTTCTTTATATTGACGTAAAGCCTCACCAACCTGTCTTATAATTTCCCCTCTTTTGGGTGCCGGAACCAACCGCCATGTTTTAAACGCTTCTTCCGCTTTCCTGATCACAGCTTCGTAGCTTTCTTTATCTGCTGCAATTACAGAACCGATTTTTTTCCCGTCAACAGGGGAGAAGGAGTCAATCGTTGCGCCTGATGAGTTGATCCATTCATTACCAGTACTGATGCCTTTATTCGTCTGCTCAATGCCAAGGGTCTTTAAGAAATCCATGATTATTATTTGAGACTACAAAGCTATTTCAAATCCGCCTGATAACCATCGGCCGGGCATAACTGAGCCTAATAAATCACTATATTTTTTGTTGAAAAGATTATCAGCCTGTATAAATACCTTCCCGGTATTTTTTAAGAAACTATAAGCCGCCTTAGCATTGCAAACAAAATATGAGGGAGAAATCGAAGCATTAATTGCCGCAGATGTTTGCTCATCTCTTCTTTTGTAAAGACCATTTATTGAATAAGAGAATTTGCGTGATGTATATGCGGTTGAAAGATTGACAATATACCGGGCATGTGAGGATATATAGAAAGAGGGAACAGGATCATCGTTCTTTGATTTTAGCCAGGTAAACCCAGCTGTTACCAGCATGCGGGCATTCTCATTAATTCGTTCATTATAGATAACATCCAACTCAGCACCGGCTGTACTTACTTCTTCCACATTTTTAGCTAATGCATAAGTTCCTGTTGGGATTAGATTATCCTTTCTGGGCATATCAGTATAGGCTGTATTGGCCCAATCTATCAGATCCGTATGGTCACGATAAAAAAGAGTTCCGCCTATTCTAAACCTGGCAGATAAGTTATAATCTGCCCCGATCTCTGCATTCCAGGATTGCTCTGCTTCGAGGTCTGGATTACCGATCCGGCCACTTGTTACTAAAGCTTTATTATAATTATTAAACCGTTCTGTAAAATCAGCATCTCTGAAAGATTTACCTGCTGATGCCCGAAGCGTAAATTTGGATGGCGCCCATGCAAAGTTTATCTGTGGCAACAAAACAACACCATAACTTTCATCCCAGTCAAGCCTTATACTTTCATTTACAAAAATATTATTTCCGAATTTGTGACGAATGATGGAATATGCTGCTCCATGCCACAATGAATGATTACCTCTGTCATTGGATTTTATTGCTTTTCGCTGAACCTGCATTCCGGCAGTATATCCATGCTGTTTGTTGAACTGTGAGGTATAATAAAGTTGTGTGGTGAAGAAATTGGTCTTGTTATCATTAGGTATTGCCAGAGGCCTGAACCAATACTGATCCCGTAATGCTTTATATGCCGCATCAAAGTTTAATAACCCATTTTTCGTTTTTTTATTCAGGTTAATATGATTCCACCATGTATCCACTTTTTCGCTGGCAGTATCGCTGGCAAATGTGGTATAAAAATTTTGTGCATTGAACTTCCGGAAGTCAGCGGCTGTACGAAAATTCAATATCCAGTCTTTACTTAACTGCTGAGAAAAAGAAAGATTGGCTGTTGTAAGATGAAAAAAGCCGTTTGTCCCCCGCAATGGCTGACCTTTTGAGTTATTGGATAAGATACCTCCGGAAAAAACAGACCTGTTTTTTGACCATTTAAAGTAGGTGTCTCCGTTGAAAAGACCATACTCACCGGCAACAACTTTTGCCTTAATCTGGTTTACAGATTTAGTCTTTGAAAACGTTTTGGTAATAATATTAACCACCCCGCCAACTGCTTCCGAACCCCAAATAGCTGAAGCAGCTCCCTTAAGTATCTCCACTCTTTCAATTTCTGAAGGATGAACAGGAACATACATGCTGAAGTGGCCCGTCAGCGGGTCATTCAACTTGACGCCGTCAATAATTACTAATACCTGCTGAAAAGTACCTCCACGAATAATGATATCACTTTGTGAACCCTGTGGTCCTCTTTGCTGTACTTCGATACCCGGAAGGTAGCGGAGTAATTCATCTATTGAATGAACAGGTAAGGAAGAAAAGGTTTCTCCTTTTATTGAAAGTATATTACGTCCACTTTCTTTTTGCTGTTGTGAAGCAAGGGTGGCTGTCACAACTACATTTTCCATTTCGATTTCACTTTCCTGTGTCCATGATTGCTGAGAAAACGTAAATAAGACAACAACCGAAACAATTATTTTCGCCAGACTCATACGTTGGTTTTGGCCGCAAAAATAGGGGGGAGAGATAAAAGAAATTTCTAATCGGAAAAGTTTTACAGCAGGCTTACAAACTGTCAATATTGTTCACTCTCGTTGGGGAAATCTTTTGACTTTACATCTTTGATATATTGCTGCACTGCCAGGGTAGCCTGCTCATATACATTCAGATACTGCCGTAAAAAACGGGGTTTGAATTCAGTGTTGATACCCAGCATATCATGCATAACCAGCACCTGGCCATCACAATCACCTCCTGCGCCTATACCAATCGTCGGGATCGTTAAACTCAGGGAAACTTCTCTTGCAAGTCCGGCGGGAATTTTTTCCAATACTATTGCAAAACAGCCTGCATCCTGGAGCAACTGCGCATCCTTTTTTAATTTATCCGCCTCCACTTCTTCTTTTGCTCTCACCGCATAAGTGCCAAACTTATAAATTGATTGTGGTATCAGTCCCAGGTGTCCCATTACAGGAATACCGGCTGAAACTATTTTTTTGATAGAATCAATTACTTCTTGCCCTCCTTCCATTTTCACGGAATGAGCTCCTGTTTCTTTCATGATCCGTATTGCAGAAGCCAGGGCTATGTCGGAATTAGATTGATAAGAACCAAAAGGCAGATCGACTACAACAAGACAACGTTCAACACCACGAATAACAGAGGAGGCATGATAAATCATCTGGTCCAGGGTTATTGGCAAAGTTGTTTCATGACCAGCCATCACATTCGACGCTGAATCACCAACAAGTATCACATCAATACCGGCACCATCAATTAGTTTAGCAAAGGAAAAATCATATGCTGTAAGCATTGATATTTTTTCACCGGCTGCTTTCATTTTTTGCAGCGTATTAGTGGTAATCCGCTTTACTTCTTTATTAACTGACATGAGTACAATTTGTAGTGTTAATCAGCAAATTCAGATCTCAATCTCTTTCAGTCTTATTTCTTCGTAGAGATTATGAATTAGCCCGTCTGCCAATCCTATCTTAGGAACAAATATCTCTTCTGCATCTGCCCAACGCATCACATTAATATAAATGAGCAACGCAGGCACTATCACATCGGCCCGGTCTTCCCTGAGTTTGTGTAAACTGATCCTTTGTGGTAAAGAAAGATTACTGAATTCCTTGTAATAATCCCTGAGCAGCTCGAGTGATAATGGCTTTCCATCTTTACGCTTAGAAATAGAAAAAATTTTGTTTATGTTCCCTCCTGAACCGATTGCTGTCACATGATGATATCCTTTTGTCTTACTTCGAATAAACTCTTTCATTTCATCCCAGGCAGCTTCATTTACCTGGTTTTTCAGTAACCGTATGGTGCCAATATTAAATGACTTTTTAAAGATAAGCCGGCCATCACTGAAAAAAGTAAGCTCTGTACTGCCACCACCAACATCCACATATAAATATGATTCATCACGGGTCATACTTTCTGCTACATGATTCTCATAAATGAGAGAAGCTTCACTGTCACCACTGATGATCTCGATATCAATACCTGTTTCTGTCTTAACTTTTTTAATAATCTCGGCTGAATTGGCTGCATCACGCATAGCAGATGTGGCACAGGCCTTCAGGTGTTTGACTTCATATACATCAAGCAGAAGTTTGTATGATTTAATTGTCTTGATTATTTTCTCCACTTTGCCGGCAGATATCTCGCCTTTATCAAATACGTCAAATCCCAGCCTTAAAGGTACACGAACAAGTGCTGTTTTAATAAATTCTGAAGTGCCCTGCGGGCCTGAGATAACGTCTGTAATTAATAATCTTGCTGCGTTACTTCCAATATCAATTGCTGCCAGTCTCACGATGGGTCAGTGTTTTTTTATGCAGGTAGTTATAGGTTTCTACCTGTGATCGGATTTTCTTTTTTGTTGTTCGCACATACTCATTACTCAGCTCATTATCCAGCCACCGGGCCTTCACATTATCCTCCAGTTGTATGTTCAATATGTCCTTTAGTTCCTGCTTTAATTCTTCATTCCATACAGGACAGGTTGCCTCTACACGGTGTTCCAGGTTCCTGAGCATCCAGTCGGCCGAAGATATGTAAACTTTCTCTTTGCCTTTGTTGTGAAATACCCACACCCTTGCATGTTCAAGATATTCATCAACAATACTGATAGCTCTGACCGGTTTTTTAAATTTTTTGTTCTCCGTCATCATACAAAATATACCCCGTACAATCAATTTTATCTGTACCCCGGCCCTGGCCGCTTCATTAAGTTTTTCAATCATCATCTCATCAGACAGAGAATTCATCTTTAAAGTAATCGAAGCCGGTTTTTTCTTCCTTGCTTGTTTAATTTCTTCTTCAATCAGCCTGATCATTTCTCTTTTTACAAAAAAGGGGCTTGGGATAACGACTTTACAATCCCGTAAAAAATTCATCCCGGTTTTTGGTTGTTCCAGGAAATTAAAAATCCGGTTTACATCTGCCATTATTTTCTGATTGGAAGTAAGCAGGCAATGATCACCATATACTTTAGCTGTCCTTTCATTCAAATTACCTGTACTAACAAAACCATAGAGCAACGTATTATTATCCTTAGTTCTTTTCCTGATCAGGCAAATTTTGGAATGTATCTTCATATTTGGAATTTCCACGAGCACCTTTGCTCCTTCATCTTCCAGCCTGTTTTTCCATTCAATATTTGCTTCCTCTTCAAACCTTGCCCGTAATTCGATCATTACAATTACTTCCTTACCATTTCGCACCGCATTAATCAGTGCATTGATGATCTTTGATTGTTGTGCCAGCCTGTAGCAGGTAATTTTTATAGTAGTGACCTCAGGATCAAATGCAGCCTCTCTCAACAGATCTATTAACGGAAGAAATGAGTGATAGGGAAAATGCAGCATCACATCTTTTTCCAATATCACATCAGTAACCCGGCGGACGGTTAGCTGGGGGTGATCAAAAGGCTTTTTCCGGTGTCTTTTTTCTCTGAACACTTCATCAGGAAAATCCATAAAATGCCTGAAATTGTGTATACGGCCCCCGGGAATCAGGTTATCTCTTTTAGTGAGATTAAGTCTGCGTACCAGGTATTCAAGCAAGCCCGGATCCATCTCCCTGTCATAGACAAAACGAACCGGTTTCCCTTTACGCCGGTTTTTTACTCCTTTTTCGATTTTCTGAATAATATTGGTCGAAACATCATCATCAATATCAATTTCAGCATCCCTGGTCACTTTGAAAATATGCGATTGATAATGATCGTAACCAAAGTAAGAAAATATATCAGGCAGGTTGAACCGGATCACATCTTCCAGTAAAATGATATGATGCTCATCAGGTTTTGGAGAAGGTAATATTTTGAAGCGTCCGAGAACACGACTTGGTATTTCAATCAGAGCATACTTTTTCCTAAAGGCACTTTCTTTTTTCCACATCACCACAGCCAGGTAAATAGATTTATCCCGCAACATTGGAAACTCAGGAATACTCTCGATCATCAGGGGAATAATGTCTGAGCTGACTTCTTCTTCGTAATAATTTCGAACAAACTCCTGTTGAACATGGTTTAATTCTTTTTCCGTACGGATAAAGATTTTTTGTTTTCTGAGCTCAAGTAATACCTCTTCCCATATCCTGTTAAATTCTCCCTGCTGATTCAGCACAGTCATTTGTATCTCATCGATGATCTGCTGAGGATTATTTTCCAGGTGCATATTAGCTTTATTCCCAAACTGGATCATTCGCCGCAATGTAGCTACCCGCACCCGGAAGAATTCGTCCATGTTATTGGAAAAAATTCCCAGGAACCTGATCCGTTCACGAAGAGGAACGGTACTATCAGCAGCTTCCTGCAACACCCTGGCATTAAAAGAAAGCCAGCTTAAATCCCGGGCTATAGTTTTTCTTTTTTGAATGTGTGCCATGAGCTTTGGTTATTTCCGGTAAAACATAAAGTTATTGAACAGGAGTAAAGAAAGATATTAAGTTTTGAGAAAGAGATAAACTAACGACTTTTCATCTGTTCAATAATTGAAGTAGTTGAGAATCCTTCCAGGATGGGATTGATTATCACCCTTCCTCCATTCGACATTACTTCTTTGGCACCTGCAATTTGGTCAACTGTATAATCACCACCTTTTACCAATACATCGGGCATGATTGCTTTGATCAGTTCAAGTGGTGTATCTTCTTCGAATAACACCACTGCATCCACCATAAGTAAAGAGGCTAATACCAGGGCTCTTGATTCCTGGTTATTAACCGGGCGACTTTCACCTTTTAGTCTTTTCACAGAGGCATCTGCATTAAGGCCTACTATTAAATAATCACCTTCTTTAGCAGCCTGGGAAAGTGAGAAAATATGTCCCTGGTGAAGGATGTCAAATACCCCATTTGTAAAGACAATCTTTTTCCCCAGCACCCTCCATTGAGCGGCTACCTGTGCAGCTTGTGCGGCAATAATTATTTTTTGTGGTATTAGATCAGCTCTGTTCACGGATCTTGTTTTTATTATAATAAGGCAATGCTGCAAAGCTAATTAATCCTCCCAGCAGAATAACGGTGGTTTGTGCCAGCCATAATATCCAGCCGAAGGCTAAGGCGATGGTATAATTGAGACCATACAACTGCATGGTTTTTTCAATAAGATAGGCATAAGCTCCAATACCTCCCGGAGAAGCAATCATACCAATACTGCCAGCCGAAAGAATAGTAAAAGCTTCTTTGATCCCGTATAGTTCGGTTTCACGGAAAGCCATAAAACCGATTAAGCCTCCCGAAAGATAAAGTGACCATAAAGAAAAAGTGAGAAAAATGAATTGTTTCCTTTTTTTCAAATGCTTAATAGCACTGACCCCCTGTATCACACTTTTCCAGATTCGTTTGAATAATGTGACCAGATCATGAAAAGTTTTCTTTTTGAAAAACATCCATAACCCGACAAGTAAAACGACAGCTCCCAGCAAAATAATTGTAAGAAGCAGTGTTGAAACTCCTTTTTCCCGGGTATCTGCCGGAGAGGTATTAAAAAAGGCATCCAGTATCCGGGTGTACAATTGAGGTTGAAGTACCAGCGTAATACCGAAAACGAATAATAGGGTAATAGCATCAATAATTCGCTCAAGTATAATGGTACCAACAAGTTTGTCAACAGGTATTTTTTCATAACGGGCCAGCACAGTACATTTCACTACTTCACCGAGTCTTGGCACTCCCTGGTTTACCAGGTAACCGATCATAACGGCAAAAAAGGAATTTGTCCGGGAAGGATTATAACCGAGGGGTTCTATTAATAATTTCCAGCGAACTGCTCTTACAAAATGACTTAAAAAGAGGATAGCAAATACAGGTATGATCAACCAATGTCGTGCATTTCGAAACGCTATCTTTATTTGTTCTGCTTTCTCTTTGTCGAGATTTTTAAGTGAAAGCCAGGCAAAAAAAACACCTAATCCCAGGAAAATAAGATATTGAAGTATGGTGCGGAAACGTTTGTTCATTCGGCATCGAAAGTAAAGTGATGTAGCTTAATAACAAAACAACTGGTATCAATTATATATTAATTGAGCAACATATTATCAATAAGCCGCACCTCATTTAAAAATGCTGCGGCTACTGCAACCAGTTTTATCTTGCCATCCCATTCATTTACCAATGAAAGATCATTGGCACCGGCAATTTCAATATAATCTGTTTTAAACCCATTTTTTGTAAGCAGGCTGTTTGCTTCATGCTTTAAGACGGACAGGTCGCCTTTTTTGAGATTATCCCTGATAAAGAGTAAGCTTTGGAAAATTGCAACTGCTTTTTTTCTTTCATCTTCTTTCAAACGTATGTTACGGCTGCTCATAGCCAGGCCATCAGGCTCACGGAGGGTAGGGCATATATTAATAGTGATCTCATTTTTCAATCCGATCAGGTCAACCAGTTTTGTAATGACCATGCACTGCTGGTAGTCTTTTTGTCCCAGGTAAAGATTATCAGGTAATACTTTTTCAAGTAGCTTATGCACAACCACACAAACACCCTGGAAATGACCGGGGCGGAATTTTCCCTCCAGAATTGTTTCGAGATAACCCAGATCGTAATGCATCGTCAGGTCTAATCCTTCCGGGTACATTTCGGTTACCGATGGCATGAATAAAACATCACAACCAGCATTTTCCAGCAGCTCAATATCCTTCTCAATGGTCACCGGGTATTTCTCATAATCCTTTGGATCATTGAATTGAGTGGGATTTACAAAAATGCTGCAAACAGTAACCTGGTTTGACTTTGAAGACCTTTCTATCAATGATATATGTCCTTTATGTAAAGCCCCCATAGTCGGAACAAATCCAATTTTTTTCCTTTTTTTTCGCTGACCATCAAGCCATTTATGCAGGTCTCCTGTTTTTTTAAATAAGATCATATAGCTGTATTGTTTGAGTCATAATGTAGTTTGAGGACTCAAATTCGGCTTAAATTAATTACCTTTGCCCGCCTTCCAAAGAAACTGACGGCCTTTTTTGCCACTAATAGCAAAGGGTGGTTAGCTGCGGAAAGGTTACCCCTTTACCTTAAAGCGGTAAACTAAACAGGACGCCCATGTCAGCAAAGAAAAGAATTTTATTTATTGCCAATGAAATGTCGCCCTACCTGGAGCTGACAGAATTTTCTGAGATAGTGAACAAGCTGGCGATCAAAGCTAATGACAACAATTTTGAGGTCCGTTGTATCATGCCAAGGTTTGGGATTATCAACGAACGTCGTCACCGGTTGCATGAAGTGGTAAGACTATCTGGAATTAACGTTGCCGTGGATAATGACGATATGCCGCTGCAAATAAAAGTGGCATCACTTCCAAGTGCCCGGTTGCAGGTGTATTTCCTGGATAATGAAGAACTATTTAAACGTAAGTTCATTTTTCATGATGAGAATGAGAAATGGTTCGATGATAACGATCTCAGGACTGTTTTCTTTTGCAAAGGAGCATTGGAAACGGTTAAGAAATTTGGCTGGCCGCCTGATATCATTCATTGCAGCGGCTGGATGACCGGGTTGATACCGGCCTATCTGAAAACAGTATATAAAAAAGAACCTGTTTTTGCTCATAGTAAAATTGTATACACGGTCGGGCAGAATACTTTTAAAGAAAAACTTGGCAGCAGTTTTATAAAGAAAGCCCTTATACATGCTTCCTTAAAGGATAAGGATCTTGAAGTTTATAAAGAGGGTACTAATACAGCGATGTTTCGTGGCGGTGCTACTTTTGCTGATGCGATAACTTTTGGAGCAGAAAAAATAGAAAAAAAGCTTATCGAAGAATTTACTAAAGTAAGAGGGAAGAAGACATTACCGTATAATCCGGAAGGAGATTTAACAGACTATTTACAACTCTATAACGACCTTGCAGGCAAATAAAAATAACTAACCCAGATCATAAATTTTCTTTGTGAAGAATAATAAAACTGTCTTATCATTCATAGCAATCGTAGCCACGGTTGCTATTGTATTTTCAGCCTGCAAAAAAATTAATGAAGCTACAGAACTCGGGGGCGGGCTTATACCTCCGATTGACAACATAAATACATTTGAGACTTTCCTGGATATAGAAACAGACAACCTGCTTTTTTCTGATACTACCAAGGTATATTTCAATGATGACCTGGTATTAGGATATATTGGTAACGATCCTGAATTCGGCGCCACTCATGCAGACGCTTATTTTAATATCAGTTCAAGCAGTTACTTTACTTACCCATTCATTAACAGAGACTCAGTTGTTATTGATTCTGTCATCCTTTCCCTGTCATACCAGGGGGCATATGGGGATACAAATAGCTTCAATACCGTACGGGTATTTGAAATTGCGCAAAATGCCGGATTTAATGATACTACTCTTTATAAATACAATAACCCGGATTTTGCCACAACGGGTGCTGAATTAGGATCAAAAACATTCCAGATAAAAAAATTGAGTGATTCTATCCTGCATATCAGAAAAAGAGATACTACTAAACTGGCAAACGTTATTCGCATTCCCCTGACCAATCAGCTGGGCGAAAGACTGAAGGGATATGATACAACTAATACAGCGAACGGTGCTTTCAGAACAGATTCCATTTTTAAAACTTTGTTCAGGGGTTTTGCTATCAAATCAGATAATTCGGGTAATGCCCTTACATACATTTCCTCGACTGACAATATCAAAACAAAACTTATTGTTTATTTCCAGGTCACAAAAAATGGTGTGAAAGACACAACTTCAACTGAATTTTATCACCTTACCGGCGGACAGGCAAATATTGTAAAGAGAACACCTGGTGGTGGCTGGAGTTCATATCTTGCGAATGGCATACCTAATGATGATAAAATATACCTGCAGGGAGTCCCGGGATCATACGGCTCTCTTAAAATACCGGGACTAGATACATTTAGTAACGCTGTTGTTCATCGGGCAGAAATTATAGCCACACCATTACGTTCCACTGAAGATGGGCAGTTTGTGCAGCCTTTGGGGCTATTTTTAGACAGAATAAACAATGCCGGTGATACTGCTTCTACTTTTGATATTGATATGACACTTGCAGATAATTTTTCAGCCTACACCTATGATATTACATCATTTGGTGGGTTATTAAAATCTGACAGTACATACCGGTTTAATATATCCCGGTATGTCCAAAATATTATTACAAAGAAAAGTACTAATTATAAGCTGCGTATTTACTCACCGATAAGAGCCTTTGTGTATTCTCCGGGATATAACAGGATCAACCAGATATATGTAACTGACAGGGTAGCTTATGGAAGAGTAGTACTTGCCGGGGGAACTTATATAAATCCGGTCAAGAGGATGAGGTTGAGAATTGTCTATTCGAAACTCTAAAGAAGTTATTAAGATATGTTCAAAAGACCTTCTGGCTGATGCAGAAGGTCTTTGTTCATTTATCTCCGCACCCTTATCTTTGCGTCCTTAAAAATATATTACTCATGCCGTATTTATTTACATCAGAATCAGTTAGCGAAGGGCATCCCGATAAAGTAGCTGATCAGATATCTGATGCTTTAATTGACAATTTTCTTGCATTTGACCCTCAATCAAAAGTTGCCTGTGAAACGTTGGTAACGACCGGACAGGTAGTTTTAGCCGGAGAAGTGAAGTCAAAAGCCTATCTCGACGTTCAGGAAATTGCCCGTGGTGTTATTCGTAAGATTGGATACACCAAAAGCGAATATATGTTTGAGGCAAGCAGTTGCGGTGTGCTGTCTGCCATTCATGAACAATCAGCGGATATTAACCAGGGAGTTGACAGGAAAAAGAAAGAGGAGCAGGGTGCCGGTGACCAAGGTATGATGTTTGGGTATGCCACCAATGAAACGGAGCACTATATGCCGCTGGCATTAGATCTTGCTCATAATCTCCTGATTGAGTTGGCCGCTATCCGCAGAGAGAAGAATTCGAAAATGCCCTACCTCCGTCCTGATGCAAAGAGCCAGGTAACATTGGAATATGATGATAATAATCAGCCGGTCCGTATTGATGCCATAGTTATTTCAACCCAGCATGATGATTTTGACAATGAAGCCAAAATGCTGGCAAAGATCAAAAGCGATGTAATCAATATTCTTATCCCAAGAATCAAGACCAGGTACAAAAAATACGCTAAGCTTTTTAACAGCGATATTAAATATCATGTGAACCCTACCGGAAAGTTTGTAATTGGTGGCCCGCATGGTGACACCGGATTGACTGGCCGTAAGATAATCGTGGATACTTATGGCGGTAAAGGTGCACACGGAGGTGGTGCTTTCAGTGGCAAAGATCCATCTAAAGTAGACCGTTCAGCGGCTTATGCAACCCGCCATATTGCTAAAAACCTGGTAGCTGCAGGAGTGGCAAGTGAAGTACTGGTGCAGGTATCTTATGCTATTGGTGTGGCACAGCCTACCAGTATCAATGTAAACACTTATGGTACTGCCAAAGTCAATTTGACAGATGGTGAAATTGGAAAGATTGTCGAAAGCGTATTTGATATGCGTCCCTACTTTATCGAACAGCGATTAAAACTTCGTAATCCTATATACAGCGAAACAGCAGCATACGGACATATGGGCCGTAAACCAGAAGTTGTGGAAAAGAAATTTACTTCTCCGGATGGAAAAACAGTTGTAAAAAAAGTAGAATTGTTTACCTGGGAAAAACTGGATTATGTAACTAAAGTAAAAAAAGCATTTGGGTTGAAATAAAGCCTCCCCAAACCCCTCCGCAGGAGGGGCTTTAAAACCCCGAAAGATTATAAAATCATTCGGGGTTTATTGTTTCAGTGTCTCTATGGCAAAACCTTAATTTTGACAAGTGAAAAATTTCAGGCAACAGCACCGCCCTAAAAAAAGTTCCTTAGTGATTGGCAGAAATGCCGTCAATGAAGCCTTGCGAACCGGTCAGCAATTAGACAGGATCTATGTTGATACAAGAGCCATGGGAGAAGATATCAGCGAAATAAAAAAATTAGCTGCACAAAACGGCGTTCCGGTAAATTATGTGCCTGCGGCCAAACTGAATAGTTTCAATGTGACCAATCATGAAGGTTGTGTAGCTCAAATAGCTAAAGTACAGTATCAAAACCTTCAGGATGTGCTGTCATTTGTAATAGAAAATGGTGACTCCCCTTTATTGCTGATACTTGATGGGATTACTGATATCCGAAATATCGGGGGTATTGCCCGAACAGCTTATTGTACGGGAGTTCATGCGATAATAATACCCGATAAAGGGATAGGGGCTTTAAATGAGGACGCCATACTTACATCCGCCGGAGCGTTAGAAAAAATTCCAATTTGCCGGGTAAACAGCCTGATGAAAGCTGTTGATGAACTGCATTTAAATGGCATAAAAGTATACGCCAGTGAGATGAACGCTGCAAAAAATATCGCAGAAGCTGATTTCAAAGAACCTTGTGCAATAGTAATGGGTAGCGAAGAAAAAGGTATTTATCCTGCATTGATGAAGATCTGTGATGAAAAAATAAAGATCCCGATGGCGGGTGATTTTGAATCACTCAACGTTTCCGTTGCCACCGGGATCATTTTGTATGAAGCTATGAAACAGCGATTATAACTTTCTTATTGCAGACTCAGACTAATCATTTCGTTTGTAAATTCCCTGAATACTTCTTTCAGGTCACTGTCTGCATCTGTGCCATAATTCACAAAAAAGATATGGAGTACTTCTTTGTTGGGGAAATAGAACAAATTAGCAGAATAGCCAAGGTCTCTACCTTTATGACCAATTCCAAAATCAAAACCATTGTCCATATAAGACTTCTGCAAACCATAACCATAATAATTGCTATCATCCTTCTTGCCATATGTTTGCATTAATGCATAAGAGGAAGGCTTCAGAAGGAGCTGTTTTATAAGCAAGGCATCTGCAAATTTCAACAAATCAAAAAGGTTACTGTATAACCCACCATAACCGTTACCACTTCCGGTAACAAGGTTAGAAACATTCACAATCGTTCCGTTATTATATAAGTCATAATATCCTTGTGCCACAGAAGCGGGTAATAAATCATGAGGCTGATAAAACGTATTTTGCAATCCCAAAGGAGAAAGGATATACTGTCTCAATAAATCGGCATGCCTTTTTCCTGTCTGGGCTTCTATAATCATAGAAACAAGGACTGTATTAGTATTGGAATAGACAGCCGTATCAGAGGGAAGAAACAAAGCAGGCTGATCGTAGATAAATTCAAGTAATTCTTCCGGCTTCCATTTTTTATTTGGATTATTTAATACAGCTAAGTAGAATTTGTCTTCTTCAATTAGGTCCGGAATGCCTGTTTCATGCTTCAGGCATTGACCTAATGTAATTTCATTTCCATTAGCCAGTTTATTTGTAATAGATGGGGGTAACCAGTTACTTATTTTTGTGTGCAGCGAACGATACCCTAATCCTGTATTGGCAGAATCCTCCATCAACCGGAATACGAGGGTTCCTATAAATAACTTAGTAATACTGGCAGCCTTAGATACAGTACCTGTAACGAAATCAATATTATTTGACAAATCAGCTTTCCCTGTAGCACCGATCCATGTACCACTATTATCCTTAATCAGCAAAGAGATACCAGGTAGTCCTTTGCTTTTGTATTTATTAAGTAACGCCGAGAAAGCGGCATCTTTTGGATGTGCACTACTGCTATCTGTCCAGGGGCATGGTATTCCGATAGTTGTAGTAGCAGGAACCTGCGCCTTTCTGCAGGAAATAACAAGAATCATTGACAGAAAAAGGCAGTTATATATTTGTTTCATAGTTAGTTTTTTTTATCAGGTTTTAATGTTAACGGTTTATATATCCCTATCATAAAACTGTTGTAGGGCAGGATAGGAACATACGACCTTACAAATGGTAGTTGTAACCGTTGCTGATAGGTAATAAAGAGCTTTAAGGGTTTTTTGCTTTCTTGATTCAGCCAATATCCTGCACCAACTCCAAAACATACATTCGCCTGCATTCTTCCGATACCTTTATTATTCTCATAATTGTCATTCCCGTTAAACTTAAGTTTGGCAGTTGCCGGAATTGAATGCATATAACCGGCACCTAATGCGGCATCAACAGAAATTCGTCTGTTGAATTTATAACGATACCCAAAATTGGTGTAGAGGGGAATTCCATGCTGAACAAATCGATGGTAGAAGTAAGCTAATCTCAGGTCCCAAAACCAATCATGCTTTTTTCTTACATTAACATTCATCCCGAATGTGGCCTCCACTCCCGGATGAAATGCATCAGTAAACATTCCTGAGAACTTTCCAAAAGGAAGATATGACTGTGTATTTAAAAGTGCAACACCAAGGTACTTTTCTTTTTGTGAGGCAGCTTGTATTGCAAACCCAGATATTATTAAGATTAGAAGTATCTGTTTCATAGCTTATGTTTTAAAGTTTACTGGTTCAAATTATTTATACAAACCAGGTTGCATTTTTCCAAGATTTTTTGAAATGTCGTCTTTCACCTCTCTTTTATCGGCATATGCAGAGTTTCTTACAATTACATTACCATACATATCCAATGTAATTGGGTTAACACTTCGGAAACTGTTAATTGCTGCATTATACTCATTCCATTTTCCAACATTTTCCCAGGCAGGTTTATAACAAACATCGAGGAAAAGCTTTCTTCCGGGAAAGCCGGCAACGGCAGCTTTCTTACGGAATAACCCGGGCTTTGTCATTACCCAGCTTTCGCTCCCGTAAATAATTGCCTGCTTAAATATTTCTCCAAGGCGTATCATCAGGGAATCCCCGTTCATTCTTGTTGTATCCTTATAGTCAATGGATGGTCTGTGGTATGTAGCTCCTCCATAACAAGAACCTATTACCAGCTTTGTCTCATTGTCAGCATAATCTGCCATCTCGCTAAAGATTGAAATTAATGAAGAGTCTTGCAGGGTTTTATAACTAATCTCATCGTCACCGATCAGGAACAAGGAATATCCCTTTTTATACATTCCGTGAGAATCAAACCATATTGTCCCTATCCGGGCATCATATTTTTTAAGCCTGTATTGAATTTTAGCACTGGCCTGGCTTGCATCACCAGCCACAATGGCTACAAATCTTTTTTTCCTGAATAAACTTTTGACTTTAGACCGCATCACGTTAAACCGGGTGGCCAGGTCGAGTTTTCCTTTTTTTCGTTTACTTACTATAAAGAAGTTGAGTTTCTTTTTAGAAGAAACAGCCGTTATTTCAGAGTTCACTGATTCAGCAACAAAATTGTCTGATTGTCCATAAACGGCGCTTCCGGCAATAAGCATTGCAATGAATAAGGTGGTGATGTTTGCAGCTCTCATGGTTTTTTGTTTTAAGGTTAACTGATGATAACAAAACAAAAATGCGTTCGCCATCAAGGGATTTCTAACGGGAATCAGCGACCGCCCAATAAGATTTAGTGAATTATCGTCAACAGGTGATAGCTACATGTATCATGCTATTAAGAACCCGTACACTGTCGGGCAATTCTTTTGACATTTCGTATAAATCCATAAAGTAGAATTACCTTTTACGGATTTTCCGTAATTTTCTTATATGATCGAAACCAATGAGCTGCAGCAACAACTTTTCCACCACCTGAAAAGTAACCTGCCACCACATCTGTCTATGGTTGATGAACTTTGTGACCTGTTGGAACTTAGTGCTGATAGTGTTTACCGGCGGATAAGGGGTGAAAAACCTATTACCCTGCTGGAATTGAAAA
>JAKQEA010000050.1 GCA_029558715.1 Bacteroidota bacterium
GCATTTTATATTGTAGCAGCAGAAGAACAGGGTGTGCCGCCGGAAGCGCTGAATGGAACTATTCAGAATGATATTTTGAAAGAATATATGGTGCGGAATACTTATATTTATCCTCCTGAACCCTCAATGCGCATAATAGCAGACATTTTAAGCTACACGGCAAAAAATATGCCTAAATTCAATAGTATCAGTATTTCCGGTTACCATATGCATGAAGCGGGAGCAACTGCTGATTTGGAAATGGCTTATACTTTGGCAGACGGTTTGGAATATGTACGCACAGCTCTTAAAGCGGGATTGGATATTGATGTTATTGCTCCGCGGCTTTCTTTCTTTTGGGCAGAAGGTATGAACTACTTTATGGAAGTAGCAAAATTGCGTGGTGCCAGAGTTCTCTGGGCAAAAATAATTAAGCAGTTTAATCCTCAAAATCCGAAGTCAATGGCTTTAAGAACCCATAGCCAGACCTCGGGCTGGAGTTTAACGGAACAAGACCCTTACAATAATATAACCAGAACCTGCATTGAAGCATTAGCCGCTACTATGGGTCATACCCAATCCCTGCATACCAATTCTCTGGATGAAGCAATTGCTTTGCCGACTGATTTCTCTGCCAGAATTGCCAGAAACACTCAGCTCTATTTACAAAATGAAACGGGCATTTGCAGAGTTATAGACCCCTGGGCCGGTTCCTATTATGTGGAATTTTTAACCGATGCTTTAATGAAAAGCGCCTGGAAACATATTTTGGAAGTAGAAAATTTAGGCGGTATGGCAAAGGCGATTGAAACGGGTCTTCCCAAAATGCGCATTGAAGAAGCAGCTGCCAGAAGACAGGCAAAGATTGATTCCGGTGCAGATATTATTGTAGGTGTTAATAAATATCCCCCGGAAACAGAAGTCCCTATAGAAATATTGGAAGTGGATAACTCCGCAGTGCGGGATACGCAAATTGCCCGTTTGGAAAAATTACGCCGGGAACGCAATAATGAAGAAGTGGAAAAAGCACTGCAGGCAATTACCAAAAGTGCTGAAACAGGAGAAGGAAACCTTTTGGAACTGGCAATTGACGCAGCCAGGAAAAGAGCTACCTTAGGTGAAATATCCTACGCTATGGAAAAGGTTTGGGGTCGTCACCAGGAAGCCATTCGTTTAATCAATAATGTTTACAGTAGTGAGTATACAAAAATGGATGAAATTGAACAAGTTCGGGC
>JAKQEA010000055.1 GCA_029558715.1 Bacteroidota bacterium
AGTTCTTTATTTTTTAACACCTAAAAATTAAATCCCATGGTACAGGTAGACATCTCACAGCTCTCAGCGGAGTGCAACGCCTGGAGAGAGCAGCTCCGCAACTATCGTGAAGAACTCACACAAGACGAAAACAAGATCCGCCAGGTGGCCGGTCAACAACTCTCCAAAGACCAACTACAGGAAGTAGAACATCTCCACAACCAGTTTCACATTCAGCTGATCAACATTCATGATCTCAAACAATCTGTAAAGATTCATGACCGTAAAATGAATTTTGAACAGTCTGTTTTTAATGGTACCGCTAACGAAGATACTCTCAGTCGCCATGAAAGCTTGCAGGAAGAATACCAGTCGCTGGAGCAGAAACTTAACGATCTCAGAAACGAGTTCAATGATTTTCTTTCACGAACGCAATAAGCTGTAATACAGGCACCTGACTTTAATCACCTTTGAGCCTAACCGGGTTCATAAGATAAATTCCATTCCTTTTGAAGATTTGTAATTGACAACACAATTTCTTCACTATAAATTATTTGCTATGCCAGAATTTGATACCTCACATGTAAAAAATATTGTCTTGCTGGGCCATGCCGGCTCCGGTAAGACCACCTTAGCGGAATGCATGCTTTTTGAAGCAGGCCTCATTAACAGAAGAGGCTCTATAGCTGAACGAAATACAACTGGCGATTACCACGAACTGGAACAGGAACGTGGTAATTCTATTTTTAGCAAGCTCCTGCACACAAAATGGAGAGGTTACAAGATTAACATCATAGACACACCAGGTTATGATGACTTTGCCGGTGAAGTAATTTCAGCCCTTAAAGTAGCAGATACAGGTGTAATGCTTTTGAACGCAGTAATGGGAGTTGAAGTGGGTACTGATATTATCTGGGACTATACAGAGAAATTTAAAACCCCGATGATATTTGCTGTAAATAAACTGGACGACGATAATGCAGATTTTGATAAGACTGTCCGGGAAGCTAAATCCCATTTTGGCAGTAAAGTGGTCGTTGTGCAATATCCTCACCAGGTAGGGTCTGGTTTTCACGAAGTGATTGATGTACTACGTATGACAATGTACAAATTCAAAGATAATGGCGGCAAACCTGAAAAAATGGATATCCCTGCTGACGAAAAAGAAAAAGCCGACCTCTTACATAAAGAATTGATTGAGGCTATAGCCAGTAATGACGAAACATTGATGGAAAAGTATTTTGACAAAGGAGAGCTGGATGAAGATGAAATGAAAATGGGTTTAAAGCATGCCATGATCAATCATGACCTGTTCCCATTATTTTGCCTGTCTGCTGAAAGGAATATGGGTAGCGGACGGCTGATGGGTTTTATTGATAACGTTTGCCCCAGCGCCAATGAAATGCCACCGCAAAAAACAAGGAAAGGAGAGGCTTTAAACTGTGATGCAAATGGTCCTGCCTGTATTTTTATTTATAAAACTATCTCAGAACCGCATGTTGGTGAACTTTCTTTCTTCAAGGTTTATTCAGGGACAGTAAAAAGTGGGATGGAGTTGGAAAATGAAACCACAGGTGTGACAGAAAAATTAAGTCAGCTCTTCCTGGTTGAAGGCAATAAGCGGACAGCTATTAATGAGTTGGTAGCAGGAGATATTGGTGCCACATTGAAATTGAAAAATACGCATGTCAATAATACCTTGCATATAAAAGGCAAGAATTATGATCTGCCTTCTATTGAATTTCCTCCACCCAATATGACGGTTGCCATTGAGTCGCTGAAAAAAGGAGAGGAGGAAAAACTTTCACAGGCATTGCATCAGTTAAGAGAAGAAGATCCAACATTACTTATAGAAGTCTCACCAGAATTAAAACAAACACTTATCCATTGCCAGGGAGATATGCACCTGGCGGTGGCTAAATGGAAAATTAAACATCAACACAAGCTTGAAGTGAAATTTGTGAAACCCCGCATTGCTTACCGTGAAACAATCAGAAAGGTGGCAGATGCCAGTTACCGGCATAAAAAGCAAAGCGGGGGAGCAGGTCAATTCGGTGAAGTCTTTATGCGTATTGAACCATGGTATGAAGGTATGCCTGAACCTTCCGATCTTAATGTAAGAGGAAGGGATGTACATGACCTTGACTGGGGTGGTAAGCTGGTATTTTACAATTGCATCGTCGGCGGTGCTATTGATGCCCGCTTCTTGCCATCGATTCTGAAAGGAGTAATGGAAAAGATGCAAAACGGCCCGCTGACTGGCTCTTATGCCAGGGATATAAGAGTGTGTGTCTATGATGGTAAAATGCACCCCGTTGACAGCAATGATATATCCTTTAAGATTGCAGGTTTGCAGGCATTCCGGCAGGCATTTCAGCAGGCAGATCCACAGATATTGGAGCCAATCTTTCAACTCGAAGTACTTTGCCCGGATGACCTTACTGGTGCTGTAATGGGTGATTTACAGAGTCGCAGGGCTATTGTGGAAGGAATTGACAGTGAAGGGCATTTCCAAAAAGTAATCGCTAAAGTACCTTTGGCTGAGATGGAAGGGTACTCTTCCTCACTCAGATCCATTACTCAGGGAAGGGCAAAATTCAAAATGAAGTTTAATGGCTACGAAGCGGTTCCATTCGAACTACAACGTAAACTAATAGACGATTACAGCAAAACTTCTAAAGAAGAGTATGTATAATAAACTGGCTTAATTATTTTTTAACAGTCACCAGATTGGTGACTGTTTTTTTAATCCTTATATATGGCAATGGAGGAAGCCCTGTCATTCCATCCAGACAGATTCAACCCACTTCGTGAGGTCGTCAGGGTGTAACTACGACCTTTAAAATTCTCCTCTTCATACAATACCACCCGGTATCCGACAGGTATTTTCAGTGAACTTAAAGTGTTGTCTGTAAATCCAGCCTGTGCCATAGAATAGTATGTACCCGGCAATAAGGAAACTGATTGCCCCCGGAAATCCTTGTCTGCATATAAAACTATTCTTTCGTCATTTCCACCAGGTGTATTTTGATTATAAGAACCTGTCTCCTCAATCATTAAGGCCCCAATCCGGTTTCGATAGCTTGATGACAGACAGTTACTGCTTGAAGTAATTGTATAAGAAAAGCCTGATAAATTCTCATTATCAATATACACCCTGACCCGAAGTCCCTGAGGCAGTTCTATAGATTCAATATTAAACTTCATCAGGCCAAGTTTATTGCCATCATAATACCCGGGTAGCAGGCGCAGCGCATTACCTTCATAATTGCATTCCTCATACAGGGTAGCATAATTACCCTTATTGCCAGGAGGTATTGGTTTATATTCTATAACCAAAGAGGCAATCCTATCATTATATGAACGGCTAAGGCAAATTTGACTTGTTTCGAAAGTCGCAGATGCTCCTGATAAGTATTCATTGTTTATATAAACTTTTATTCTCAGATTTCCATTGATAGTGAAAGAAGAAATATTGTTTTTAAGAATACCGAGCTGACTTCCGTTATAACTACCTGGCCGCAAGGTTTGAGAAAACCCTTTTGAATAGCAATCGTTGTAAAATGTTACAAAATCATTTTGCCCGGAATTCGGCTGCCCATACAAATATTCAACGACAATAGATGATGCCATTTGCCTCCATTCAATATCCAGGCAAGCTACATCAACTGAGTAGGTACTTGATTTCCCATTAAATCCATCATCGGTATAAATTGTAACCTTCATTCCGGGGGGTATCTGTATCGATGATAGCTTGTCGTTTCCAATTTTCATTTGATACAAACGATAGGAGCCTGGCTCCAGGGTATATTTTCTTCCGGAATAATTACATCCTTCGTATAGAGAAACAAAATTTTGAGAAAAAGCAAGTAGTGAAAAAATAACTGCTGTTGCAGACAGTATTAGCTTCCTATACATAAAGCGGAATTTGGTGAATGATTAAGCTATTGAAAGTTAGACACTTTCTGCCTAATTGGCTTTATTTGCAATAGAATTTATTAACCAGGCAAGAACTAATTTATTCTCCTGCTTCTGTACTTTCCTGCTGATTAACCTTTTTCTTCAGATTATCCTTAAACCGGTTATCCAAATAATCTCTTCTGAACCTTACCAGTCGGGAAGGAAGCAAGCTTTTTACGGCCAGTCTGATTTTTTTACCAATTACCGGGATCTCCAGGAATAGTTTGGTTTTGAGATTCTGCTTCGAAATACGAAGATTAACACTATACTTGGCCCTGGCTTCCCAGGTTTTCTTGTGAGGGGAAATTCCTCCCAGGAAATCATATTCAGTTAATCCGCGGCTGATAATATCTCTGAATACATATCCTCTTAAAACCTGGCCGACTCTTTTCTTTTTCCAATCGGGGTCATATCCCTCCTGCAAGGAAAATATTTTACCGGCATACTCAAAAGAAAACTGCTGAGCCCTGTATTCACCGTCTACTTTTAACCCAAAAAGTCGCAGCCACCCTTTTTCAAGAAACAGCCGGGACATTTCATAATAAAAAGACCGCCGTTTTTCATTTATAAAACTGCCTTCAATATCTTTTCCTATCCAATGCTTCTGGTGAAGTTTGTATAGGGATTCAAGATCTGCCGTCAGTTTGTCTTCCGAGTTACAATAACCAAATTCCACCTTATGTCCTTCCTCCAGTCTCTTGGTAGAGTGTCGTAACTGGTAACGGAATTTCGAATCCATTGTGGCAAGATAGGTATCCCAATCTGCCGGAAGTTGTACGGAAGAACACTCATGCCTGGTTTCAAAAGTCTTATAATGGTTTTGCGCTGCGGACGAAAACAATAATGGGAGTGTGACAGCACTTTCAGGCATTTCATTGAGGTAAAGAATATCCCACCTGGATTCATTTTGTTTGAGGTAATTAAAAAAAGCAGTTATTACTTCTTGTTCTTTCCCTTTCACTATAATGAAATCCATATACTCCGAGTCAAGAGTTCCAAAACCAATATAGTCAAGGCGCCTTACTGAAAGGAAAGACAAAAACCTGATCTTTGTGCAATAGAAAGGTGCAATGCCAATTAATTCCTCTCCCTCCCTGAGAAATAATATAAAAAGCTGCTGGTTATTATTCTTGTGTACTTTCCACCAGGAGCTAACCCACTCCCAGGTAAGAAAAATTGTATCAGCGGCACTTTGCTGCAATAACCCGTTCCATTCCTTCTCCATCGAATAAAAATCGTTATCCGTAGTAAATAAGGAAACTTTCAGTTCACTATTCATAAGAACTGTAATGCTTTTTGATAATGATAAATCAGATTACATATACTGTTTTATAAATAATTTTTAATAAAACGGTAGTGCAACCATCAGACTTAACCTTTTGATAAAATTGTTGAAAAAATAAACAACATTTACATGGCTGTTACAAGAACATCGTACTTAATTAACGGCCATTCCCTGTGTACAATATAGTTAAATAAGCAGAACCCTTATATTGTATACATTACGAATTACAGCCCAAGATATTCATTTTAAGCAAATAATCATAACGGGCTATAATCAGATATTTAGTGAGTAACAAAAAGAAGATTATTTTGCCGGGAAACTGATGCATTCTTTCAATTCTTTATCCGTATATGCCAGTTTATACTGGGCCAGCACATCAGCGGGAACACCATTCCATTGAGTGGGCTGGTTTCCCTGGTAACCTACATCCTTAATTCCAATTTCAGATGTGTAAAACCCGGTAGCTGTCAGATCCCGCATTAAACGGAAGAACTGAACCCCTTGGCTCATCTCTGGTTTTGCTTTTTTTGGATAGGCAATCTGGTCTATCAGCTCTACCTGTTCCTGTGGAGTACAATCTTTAAATGATTTTTCAAAGCGTTTCATACATTGCAGGTCCAGCCAACGGAGACCGCCTTTCATCGGAACCTGGTGCTGGGGCATATCTTTTACAATAAACTCAATGAATTCAGGTACTTTGGCTTCACTGGCACTACCACTTATCTCATCTCTTGGAATGATGATATCACTCAACACAGTAATGGTTGCCATTTCATGATCGGTAAAGAATTTTTCTTTAGCCAGTAATTCTTTTTCATACTTTAATTCGTCCGGGTTCCGGTCGAGATTAAATTTTAATTCCTCTGCTTTAGCCGTATCCTTTTTTTTATCATCAGTATTGCAGCCAGCAATAACAGCAGGAACAGCTACTGCACCTGTGGCAATTAATTTGAGTGATTTACGACGATCCATATAATTAGTTTGTCAATTAAAGATTTTGTTTCTTCATTTCTTCAACAATATATTCTGAAGCCCGCATGCTTAATGCCAGGATGGTCCAGGTAATATTTTTATCTGCCTGGCTTACAAACTGGCCTCCATCCACACAAAACAGGTTCTTACAATCATGTGCCTGGCTCCATTTATTAAGGGCAGATTTTTTAGCATCATTTCCCATCCGTACAGTACCTGCTTCATGAATGATCTCACCGGGCTTGGCAAGTCCCCACTGATTTTTTTCATTATCATCGCCACCCCAGGTAATAACAGCACCCATATTATGCATCACTTCTTTAAAAGTTTCTTTCATGTGCTTTGCCTGTTTTATTTCATGTTCGCTCCATTTCACATTGAATTTCAGAACCGGGATGCCAAACTTATCTACTGTATTGGGATCAATTTCGCAATAATTAGTTTCCAGCGGAATTGCTTCACCCCGGCCAGCCATTCCCACACCGCAACCATAGAAATAACGATAATCTTCTTTTAAAGATGCTCCATAACCACCGGCTTCTTTTTGTTTTCCTTTTACAACATACTTACCGTTGAGATTTTCTATTCCCCAGCTAAATCCATAGGATGGCTGACTCATCCCGCCCCAGTATTCAATATGATAACCTCTCGGAAAATCCAATTTCTTATTATCCAGCCACCAGGGTGAGTAAATATGCATGCCACCCACACCGTCTTCATTATACCTTTTTCTGTCAAAAAGTTGAGGAAGAATGCCGCCCAGGGCTGCGCCAGTAGAGTCATGCAGATACTTACCAACTACATTACTGCTATTGGCCAATCCGTTTGGATGACGTTGAGATTTAGAGTTGAGCAATAATCTGGCACTTTCGCAGGCACTGGCAGCCAGTATCACTACTTTCCCTTCCACCTGGTATTCTGTCATATCATCTTTGCTGATATAGGAAATACCGGTAGCCAATCCCTCATTATTAGTCAATACTTCTCTTGCCATAGCATTGGCAATCACATCTACATTTCCCGTTTTCATGGCAGGATATATCAGCACATTGGGGGAGGAGAAATCAGCTTTCGCCATACTGCAATTACGGTTACACTGACCGCAGAAAAAACATGCTCCCCTGTCGGCATCGTTTTCAATCGCTTTAGTGAGAATGGAGAGCCTCGAGGGAATTACTTTTACTCCGGCCTGTGTAGCAGCGTTTTTGATAAAAAGTTCATGCAGCCTTGGTTTAGGGGGTGGCAGAAAAAAACCATCAGGATCATTATCTAATCCTTCGTTAGTCCCGAATATTCCGATGAGTTTATCAACTCTATCGTAGTATGGTTTTATATCCTCATAGCCAATTGGCCAGTCGTCTCCCAATCCGTCAATACTTTTGCGTTTAAAATCTTTGGGGCCGAAACGGAGCGAAATTCTTCCCCAGTGATTGGTCCGGCCACCAAGCATCCTTGCCCGCCACCACATCCAATCTGTTCCGGCTTCCTTGGTAAAGGGCTCGCCTTCTACCGACCAGCCTCCATAACAGGCATCAAAATCACCAAAAGGGCGAATCTTGGTACTGGCACCCCGGCGGGGTGAATCCCATGGATTTTTTAACTGGGTGATATTCTTTTGCGGATCATACATATAACCCGCCTCAATGATACAAACTTTTAATCCTGCTTTTGCTAACATATAAGCAGCCATACCTCCACCAGCTCCTGATCCGACAATTACTACATCATATTTCTTGGCCTGTTTTTTTACCTGGAAATCTCCCATATAGTAAGAAGTATTTTGAATTGAAGCAACAATTTACAGGTTTGCTTTTTTGCTACCGAAATTATTTATTCAAATTTCTACACATTTTCATTTGTGTATCTTTAATACAAATTCTGTTGTTTTAATGAAGCGTTTTATTATGCTGTTGAGTTTTATTACCCATTTATTTCATGGTAAGGCCCAGCAAGATGATTTTGACAAGTATCCTGTTTACAAAGGCAATGATCTTGGATTGACATATACTGCTGGGTCATCGACATTCAAAATCTGGTCTCCGGCTGCTGTACAGACAGAAATAATACTTTACACAGACGGGGTAGGGGGTAAAGAACTGAAACGAGCATTTATGACCAAAGAAAAGAATGGTATATGGTCTATTAATATAAAAGCAGATTTGAAAGGCCAATTCTATGTTTTCAGGGTAAAAATAAAAGACAAATGGCTCGGTGAAGTACCGGATCCTTATGCAAAAGCCGTGGGTGTAAATGGGAAAAGAGCAATGGTGATTGATCTGAAAGAATCAAATCCTGATGGCTGGGAAAAAGATAAAAGCCCGGTATTCAAAAATAAAACGGATGCTATTATTTATGAACTGCATATAAGAGATGCAAGTATCTCATCTACATCGGGTATTAAAAATAAAGGCAAATTTTCAGGATTAACAGAGACTGGAACAAAAAATGCCGCCGGTTTGTCAACTGGTCTTGATCATATTAAAGAACTGGGTGTTACCCATGTGCACCTGCTACCTTTATATGATTTCAATTCTATTGATGAAACAAAACCTGATGCAAAATACAACTGGGGCTACGACCCATTAAATTACAATGTACCTGAAGGTTCCTATTCTTCCAATCCTTATGATGGCATTACAAGAATTAAGGAATTTAAAGAGCTGGTAAAAACATTCCATGAGAATGGGTTAAGAGTAGTGATGGATGTGGTATACAATCATACAGCGCTGACTGAGACCTCAAATTTTAATCAACTTGCTCCTGGTTATTATTACCGGCAAACAAAAGATGGAAAATTCTCCAATGCCACTGCCTGTGGTAATGAAACAGCCAGCGAAAGACCTATGTTCAGGAAATTCATGCTTGAATCCATGAAATACTGGGTACAGGAATATCATGTGGATGGCTTCAGGATTGATCTGATGGGAGTTCATGACATAGAAACGATGAACCAGCTATCAGGAGAATTGCATAAAATAAAACCTGATATACTAATTTATGGGGAAGGCTGGACAGCCGGAGCCTCACCTTTGCCAGATTCATTGAGAGCCTTAAAAGCCAATGCCAGCAAACTGGACAGGATCGCTGTTTTTAGTGATGATATAAGAGACGGAATAAAAGGAAGCGTATTTGAACATAAAGACAAAGGTTTTGCCAGTGGTAAGCCGGGTATGGAGGAGAGTATAAAGTTTGGTATCGTGGCCGCAGTGAAACATACACAGGTTGATTACAAGAAAGTAAATTATTCCAAAGCAGCTTATGCAAAAGAACCTTATCAAACAGTGACCTATGCCGAGTGTCATGACAACCATGTGCTTTGGGATAAACTGGCAATATCAGCTAAAGATGTAACAGAACCAGAAAGAAGAGAAATGCATAAGCTGTCTTTGTCTATAGTCCTTACTTCACAAGGCATTTCTTTTCTGCATGCGGGTACGGAGTTCTTGAGGAGCAAGAAAGAAGTGGAAAACTCTTATGAATCACCGGACAGTATTAATGCGATTGACTGGAACCTGAAAACAGAAAATAAAGAAGTGTTTGATTATATAAAAGACTTAATAAAACTCAGAAAAGTTCATCCGGCATTCAGGATGATGGACTCGGCTAAAATAAGTAAGCATATACGTTTTGATGATGATATGCCCCCGGGCATCATTTCCTATTCAATAAATGGATGGGCTAATGGAGACGCCTGGAAAAACATAAGGGTGATATTTAATGGCACAGGTAAGGAACAAAAAATGTTAACTTCTGGCAGCTGGTGCTATTATCTCCGGAATAATAAATTTGAAAAAGACAAGAAAGAATATTTAATGCCAAACCTGGCATTAGCTCCTTACAGCTGCACTGTTTTATATGAAAAATAATTAGTGTACTGGTTTTGTATCAACTACTTCAATCTCAAAAATAAGAATACTGTTTGGTGGAATTTTTGAAGCTCTCGTTCGGATCGAATAGGCGTAGGCAGAAGGGATGACAATTTTTATTTTACTACCCACTTTACATAAAGGCAAGCCGATCTGCCAGCCCCTTATCAGTCTGTTTAGCGGGAAGGTGGCGGGTTTATCTTTTGTCTGATCAAATACAGAACCATCGTTGAAAAGAGAACCCTTGTAATGAATAACCACCGTATCTGTTGCATTAACCTGCCGGCCGGTTCCTTCTCTCAGTAGTACATAATAAATTCCCTGGTGTTCGTTTATTGCATCGGTCTTTCCCGCTTCAATTGCCTCTTTGATCATTGTTAGCTCCTTTTCCTGTTGAGCTATGCTGTCAATATGTGACGTAACATTTACAAGGGGAGTTTTGGCATTTTCATCTTTCAGGCTTTTCCATGAGCCATTTCTGCGTTGCACAAATACTTCTCCAGTCTGTACTTTTAATACAGGTGCATTCTTTCGAAGCCCGGTTGAATAAAATAATGCTGGCTTTTTAATGCTTTCCCATTGGCCTTCTATTTTACAAGTACCGATTAGCTTCCATTTGGTCTCTATGGGAAGCCATATATAACCAGAATACAGAACAAAATTTCCGGCAGAGTCCTGGGCAATAGAGATCAGTAACTTATAGTTGACACCTGTTTTCCAAGCATATTTCCATTTCAGTTCATCTTTCTCTGTTTCTACCTTCAAGCCAGTGGCCATTATTTTTGACGATTCAGGGAATGAAAATGTTATTTCCTTTTCTTTTTTGTCTGATTCGATAGAAAGAGAAACAAGATCAGTTTTAATACCGGCTGCCAT
>JAKQEA010000073.1 GCA_029558715.1 Bacteroidota bacterium
CTGGCACCATAATTAATGAGTGCTTTTGATTGCCGGCTTGCATACCACTCCTTCAGATTTTCTATTCCCCACTCCAGTTCCAGTGCAGTTGTTACGCCATCATGCAATTGGTATTCCTGCTCCACATTGCTGCGGCCATGTACATGCAAGTCAATAAAGCCGGGAGATACTACGAGTCCGCTTACATCGATTGTTTGTTTTCCTTTTAATGGTTCAGATGAAATCTGTGCAATGCGATTATTGATAATGCCAACATTCCGTATGGCATTCAGTTTTGTTTCGGGGTCAATTACCCGGCCGCCGGAGAGTACAATATCATACTCAATAGTAGTTTGTGCAGTTGAGTTTATGCAAATGCAAAACAGTACTGCAAGCAGGGTGGCAGTCCGTACAAATTTATTTATCATACTTTATTTTTTACCACCGGAATTTAAACTCCGGTGAGGTGATGAAATACTATTTAATTTCAAACAGCACCATATTTATTGCTGCATCTCCGGTTGCGGAAAAGTAAAAAGCTGTGCCTGGTTTTATGTATACATACTTTCCTGCTCTCAGCCGGGAGAGTTCTTTACCATTTTTGTTATGAAGTTTTACTTCGCTGCCAGTTACCAGTTCTGCAATCATTGGTCCCCGGCCTTTAATGATTTGATTATTGAACGCTGCTGCAGTTAGCCGGTAAGCAATTACTTTTTCGTTTTCAAACAATACGATGAATGGCAGAGGTTGTAATTTTTTAGCTGGATTGTAAGGAGAAAGCAGCTCAACATCGGTTACATGAAAGGGAACCGTATCGCAATTGCTCACCCTATGTACCAATGTATCATTAACAAATGACCTGTACCAGGCATTGCCTGCTGTATTTTTAGCCGTTACCCATTCCTTGCCTTTTATTTGTGAGCATACAACCGTTGTGGTAAAATGTACAAATACCGACGGTGTCGAATGAATATGAAACAAGCTGGTATCCCCCGGTTCTATATTTACATCCAGCAGCCGGATATATTTATTTTCCAAAGTTTTTTTATGCCGTGGTTCTTTGCTTACCTGTACCTGGGCAGCAAGTACAAATGAATAACATAAGAGGAGCGTTAAAAGCCCCGTTTTTTTATTTTTCATTTTATTTTTATAAATAACTCAGCCACCATTTTTCTTTATGTGCTGTTTTATACCGGTCATATTTTTTGCAGAGAGGAAATAATAGGATTATTACGGCAATCCAAACTCCGTATACGACAAGTAACCCATATCCTTCACCCGGCGCCACATACATAAAAGGAAATTGCTGCCCCACATTTTTAGCATCGGAAAAACTGTGCCCTCGTACAAAAAAGAAAATGGCTGCCAGCAGGTGAATAAGATAAATATGCAGGATGTAATAGAAAAAAGCTGTGCGGCCAAATATGATCATGAAACGGGTAAACCAGTTTTTGATCTTCTCTGCCCAGGCGAGTAAAATAAGAGATGGCCCGATGGTAATACACAGGTACAATAATGAAGGCGGGTATTTATTTACTTTCATGAAAGAGAAAAAAGTATACAAACTGTTTTTCTGTTTTGTCCAGTCAACAGGATCGCCGTACAGGTTAGTGAAGCGAAGAAGAACAAAAAATAAGATCAGTCCCGTACCGGTGCGTAACAATATTTTTCTTCGCTGCTCCGCTGAATATGGAGGAGCAAAGAAAACACCGGCGCAATACCCCAGCATCATCAGTCCTGTCCATGCCGGGAAGGGATAAACGAGTATAGCGAAATGATTACCGGTTATGCGGTATGGAGTAAAGACACCATGATGCAGCAAATCCCATATCAAAGTTGGCTGAAAACCGGGTTTTGATTCAGGTATGTCCAGCAGGTTATGCCCGGCAACAATGATAAAGCCCAGCAGCAATATTATTTTATAAGGAATTTTTGCCAGCACCAGCAAGCCAAGTATAAACATACTGATACCGATAGCCCAGATAACCTGGAAAGGAATGAAGTTGAAATTGGTATTAAAGGTCCAGGCAAAAGCGATAATGGTCCATTCGGCAATGATGAGCCACAAACCTCTTTTCAAAAGAAAAGTGCCAAGCTCTTTTTTTGTTTTACGAAGGCTTTGCAGGTAAATGGACGTACCGGATAAAAAGACAAAGACCGGGGCGCAGAAATGGGTGATCCATCTTGTAAAATATAAAGCGGGGCTTGTCGTGGCCAGGTTCAGTGGGTCATCCAGGTTGGCACCGATATGAAAATAATCCCTGGTATGATCCAAAGCCATTATCACCATGGCGATTCCACGGATGATGTCGATGGATTCAATTCGTTTTTGGTTGCCCGCCCGGATGACTCGGTCGGAAGAGGTTAAGTTTGGCTGCATCGTAAAACTATTTCAGGTGATATTCTTTTTTCAAAAATGAAATCATATTTTTTGCTTTTCCATTTAAAAGCCCCAGCCTTCCTATTATCATGAAATTGCTGCCTTTCAACTGATGTACATAATAGGCAAGGTCAAAGTGAAGATTTTTGTCGTAAGACCTTAGTGGTGGATTATCGGTTGGCCTGTTTATGCCATCACTGGTTACCATTTTGTCATAAACAGCCGGATAAAAAATATGAGATAATAAAGGGTCTGCTTCTCTTCTTTCAATACGGTCATCTTCCTGGTTATAATAAATATACTCTACCAATTTTTGATAGGATATCATACTGTCGGCCGCCTTTTCATTTCTTATCAACCTTAATGCCCCGGAATTTTTTAATTGTGTAATGGTTCTATCATTACTTTGAAACCGGACACCCCTCACAAAACTTCTGCTCAAATAATATAGATCATTTTCATACCCTTTGATTTGCTGGTTGTTTAAGAGAAACGTCAATGTGTCCATTGCTTTCATCTTTTTTTGCCGGAAAGCAATATTTTGCCTGATGGCAGCTGTATCCGATTTCAAATCTTCGATAAATGTTTTAATAAATTTTTTCTCCCGGTCTCTTTCTATTTTATGCTCCAGCTGATACTCAGCTAAAAAACCACAGAACACAGCGAGGAACAACATTAAAAACTCCCAGAAATAATGGGTCCATTTTTTTCGGGGGGTGTGTGAGTGTGCATGTACTTCCATAATATTTTATTTCAGGTGATATTCTTTTTTGATTAACTCAATAAGTTTTTGTGCCGCTGTGTTTCTTTGGTTCCCAATCTTTTCTGCCAGAAAAAATGCGCCGTATAAGTATTGTGCGGTCGAAGCCAACTGGTTTAGTGTTATCCTGTTATCGGTAAGTAAATCTGCCGAAGCGGCAGGCTGCTCCGTTCTCTCTTTAATTATTTTCAGCAACAATCCGGCATCAAATATTTCCCCCATTTTTTTTCCAAAATCAGTACCCCAGGTATAAGCGGCATCGTTGTATTTTTTTAGATCTATTACCGAGTAATAGTAATGAGAAATACTGTTAGCTACTTGTTTATTCCTGATAAGCCGCAAGGCACCGGAACTTTTCATTTCTTCAAAAGTGCGGTCCGTTGTGTACAGCGCCTTGTAGTTAGGTAATATCATCCTTGCTGTAAAAGCAAGTTTAGCAATATGCTGTTTTATTTCGGGACTTTTTATTAATACTATCAATGAATCAATGGATTGAAACAGAACTTTGTTATTTCTTGTATACTCACTGTAAATAGCCGTGTCAGTTTTTAAATCTTCCAGCAGATTTTGAACATAAATTTTTTCCTTATCCCTTTCAATTTTATGTTCTAACTGATACTCCGCCAAAAACCCGCAGAACACAGCGAGGAACAACATTAAAAACTCCCAGAAATAATGTGTCCATTTTTTCCGGGCGGTATGTGCATGATGATGTACTTCCATAGCTGTTTGATTGGGTTCTTTATGGTTGTCTGCCGCTGCCAGGCTAACCGTTGGAGCCGGCACCGCAACTGATGCTGTAGTTTCCTGTTGTTCTTTATTTGTTTTTTTCCTTTTATCTTTCTTGCCCATCTTTTCTTTTTTTCATAGGCTGCCATTTTTTATATGTAGCACTTCGCCATAGCCATTCCACAGGTCCATAATTAAAATACTTCAGCCAGGCAGTACTGATTATGATTTGACCAATAAATACCAGCACTCCAAAAATGGTATAATAAACAGGTCCAACCTTCCACATATAGCCAAGACCGGCACCCAGGAACACATAATTACCAATCAGAGACTGCATGATATAATTACTGAATGCCATTTTCCCGGCCGGCGCAAAAACAGCTAATATTTTTTTGCCAACAACGGTTTGAAAAGACAGCATAAAAAGCCCCACATAAGCCAATGCCAGTGGTGCTACTCCCAATGCATAAGCAATGGTCTGATACCAGCCATTCATTTTTAATCCGAAATAATCACCCATATGATCCTGCATCTGCCGGGCAAGAAAATAATTGGCGGGTAAACCGATGAGCAGACCGGCAATAATAATTGCATAGACCAATTTTCTGTGCTGTGCAATATTTTTGTAAAAGTCAGATCGGCCCAATACATAACCGATCAGGAACATGCCCAACACTTTGGGAACACGGCTTACGAAAATCAGGTACTGGTATCGGAAGAAGAAGCCGCTGATATTCATTTTTAACTGATCAAACCAGCTTCCTGTTTTCATCAGGCCCAGGAATTCTTCCTCGCTTTTAATATTCATGATGGCGCCATCCACTTTTATTCCTGTGTTGATAAGGAGTTTTGAAGGATAATTTAAAACCGGCCAGGTCATCTTCAGCCAGTATAAGAGGATAGGAGAAAGAACAAGAATGACACCTGTGATCAGCAACACTTTATTCGAAAACTTTCGTAATGGCAGTAACAGGAAGGCCAGCAAACCGTAGAAAAAAACAATATCACCCGGCCATATCAGTAAGTGAGCGGCGCCAAGCAGCAGCATGAATAAGAGCCTCCTTCTTACAGTGGGCAGTGCATTGATGCCATTGGCGGCAGCCCTTTTGAATTGCAATGCGATACCCCAGCCAAATAATAAGCTGAAAATGGAGTAAAATTTTCCTTCTATGAACATGTGATGTAGAAAAGACATGCTCCGGTCTGCTTCCGGTAATAAATAAGGACCCGAAGCAGGAAGTCCTTCCCTGTACCAGCTGAATCCGTTGAGATTGGCAATAAAAATTCCGAGGATAGCAAAGCCCCGGAGCACATCCATAAATACCTCTCTTTCTTTGGCTTGAACAGGAGCTAAGGTCTGCATGGCTGGTTGGTTTTTAGTTTCGGTAGCAATCTTAGGGCGGGCAACAAAAGAGAGAAGGAAGTTACTAATAGTAATTGATATTACTCGTTATGAAGCCCCCTGCAGAAAATGTTTATGTGATTAATATCACAGGCAGCCCAACGAATAACTATTTACCTTTATTAGTAAATGAATAAAGGGATAAAATTGGCCATTGCTTGTTTAGTATGCCTGGGGCTGGTTACAATTCTTGTCCTGCTATTTACCTAAAACTAAAACACACAATATGAAAAAGAACATGGGCAATGTTGACCGTATCATGCGGCTATTACTGGCCGCAGTATTTGCGTATCTCTATTTCAGCAGTACCGTAACAGGTACATTGGGATTGGTGTTGGTAATATTAGGCGGTGTATTTGTATTAACCAGCCTGGTAAGTTTCTGCCCATTATATACGCTGGTGGGGCTGAATACCTGCCCGAAAAAGCAGTAGGGTAGTAATTTGATAATTGTAAGTGCAGGTGTTTATTGCCTGTGCTTTATCTCCATCCTACTGTTTTACAAGAACCGCAACCGGTGGTTACTTCATAACTGTAGGCTGTGCTTGGTCTGTTATAAAATACATTATCGGTCCATTTTTCCCAGCCGCCTTTGTTGCCTCCGTGTACGGTGCCTGTTGTGTATCCGGTACCATTACAGGTAGAACAAATATGATACATCACGGGTTCTATATTGTATCGGGCTTCAATATCCTGTTCAGATAACCACACAATATCTGTTGCATCCTTACTGCCCTTGTAGTTGCCCGATTTGCCATATATGGGTTTAATAGTACCGGTACTTACTTTATACAATTGTCCATCGTAACTATAACCAGTAATTACTGAAACCAAATAACCACCATTTTTCAGCTTCATAGTTGTTCCTGCCGGGTATTTTATTTTTTTTACTGCATTTTGATAATTACTTACCAGGGTAACCGGAGGCGGCTGATTTTTGTACTCAGTCGCCATCTTTCTCGCATATAATGCATTGTTTTTTGCATCTTCAATGTATTTCTTTTTATCAGCTTCACTGATAAGCCCGCTGTTGCAGTCTTCCTGACCGGTAGCTATTTCTTTTAAAAAAAGTTCCACCTCTTTTTCATAATCAGTATACCGTTTTACCACATCACCAGAAGGCATATAGGGCATTCCGGCTAAAAGGTCCTGCTTCACTGCATAGGGAGATACCGGGTGATAAATAAAATACCCAAAGTATTTTCCCTTCCATTTATCATCCGGTTTTTTAAAAGGAAAATCAACCGTGGCCCAACCATGCAAGCCGCCATCTTTAAAACTACCAATCATAGTACAGGATAATTCTGTTTCGCTGCTCAGTCGTTTGTAAACGCTTTTTCCGCAACCATCCAGGCCTTTTTTGTTAAAAGTACCTGAGAAAAAGTAACTGCTTTGCGGAATGTAGCCTTTTATATAATTAGGGTCTGAAGAACTGGTGTACCACATATACTCGTAGAGGTTTTTGTTGCCATACGTAAGCCAGTTATTGGTGAACAAACCAGAAAGCACAAGCTCTGATTGCCGCAGGCAGCAAGCCCAGGTTTCTGTTTTATATAAACTGTAAAAATACCCCAGGCCATTTGCCATTCCATTTTCAAAACGGCCATAAAAAAAAGTATTGGTGTTATTTGAGAACAAACCATGGCCATCTGGCTTGCCATCTTTCCAATCTCCGGCATAACTACCGGTATAGGTTTTATCTCCAATAGTAATGCTCAATGGTTTTGACTCAGCCATCGCCGCATTATTATAATCCCAAAGTGAAGAGGGAAGATTGACTTCCTGCGAATCTTTTAAAATACCGTTGTCCCAAAACCCCTGGATAATTTTACCATTTGGGTCAACCAGTTTACCGGGGCCATTGTACTTGCCATCATAAAAAAAACCTTCGTACCAGGTGCCATCTTTAAACTCCAGTTTTCCAACCAAAGGTTTGTTTTTAAAATTCATTTTACCGGTAAAACTTTTTGCCGGAAAATTCTCCTGCACAATAATCTTTGCCATTTGTAATTGGCCGTTTTCATATTTGCCCTGCATCGATGCAGCGCCCAGCTCATACATTGCTTCTCTGCTGGCGCCAATACCATGAAGAGTATAATCGTATAGTGTTTTATTATCCCCCACTTTCATTTCTGTACGTACCGCTTCACCTTCGGCAACAATATATTTACTCGCAGTAATAGATTTGTTTAAATCATCGGCCAGGTTTTCTGCTGTGAAAGGGGTAAATTTATTAGCGTAAAAATCCCTGTTTTTAGCGCCGCTACCCGATAGAGTATAATTGTACACCAGCTTTTTACCATTGAATTTTTTTCCATCTTCTGAAAAAATTCCTTTGTATAAATTAATCGTTAGTTCCAAACTGCCATTATCCCTGAACTCCACTTTTCGGGATTTTGTACTGGCCCAAACACCTTCTCCGTTTTTGCAATTGCCTTCTATGCAATCATTAAAAAGAAACTGGTAAATAATATCACCTTCGCTGGCCCTGTAGTTTAGGTGAAAATTTTTAATAGAAATATTGCTGGTTATGGGCCAGATGTTTTTTGCCTTTATCTGCGCACTGCTATGTTGATGGTAAAAGAAGGGTGAGCCTAAGAACAGAAAAAAAAGCTTACGCATAGAGAAGGAATTTACCCTTAAAAATATAAAGATACCTGCATCCGGAAATACGGGCTAGCGGGTATTTTAATCTTCTTTGGAACCTTTTTCTCCTACAAACCAGTGCTCTTTGTTTTTAAATAGTACATTGAAGGTGGTAAGGGAACCATAGCAGCGGGTAATGTATTGCTGGATATTTACTTTTTCTTCATCATTCAGTGTTTTGCTGCTGTTGATATTTTGTTCCAGTACTCTCAGGCGATCCCGCAGCATAACGATCTTGTGAAAGAAATCTTCAATCGGTATTTCTTTTGGCTTTAAGCTTTTATCAGCAGGCTGCAACAGCATCATCCCTTTTATCCATTTATCGCCAAGCGGTACATTCTCAGAAATGCCTCCCCACATTTTTAGAATCTTCAGTAAAGATTTTTCTACTTCACTGGTGGTTTCTATTTCGGCAGATACATTTTCAGGAATGATTTCTTCCAGCTGTGTATCTGTCTTATCTATTTCCTTTATACCTGTATTGATAAATGAAATGATATAGGTGGCATATTTAATACCAACGATGACCCCAGGTCCATATTGAACATGCTGTAACCGGGTGCCTATGCCAAGTGTAGTTTGTTCCATATACTATACTGATAGTTGAAAATGCAGTGAAAATTAGCTTTCTTTTCTTACTTATTAATAAGAAAAGTCAATCATTGTTCTGCTTCCTCTTCTTTTAACCAGGCTTCAGGTGGTAGCCCTCTTTTGAAACGGTAAAGAGCTTGTTTGATGTATAGCCTGAATTCATAGTCGCCGGCCAGTTTGGTAAAAGTATAAGAGGGACGAAATACCCGCATAAAACTATCCAGTTCAGTGCCATCAAGTAAGGTGAGACGACGAACCAATGCTTTGTTGAAACGGAAATCAACATATTTATCCTGTTCTTCCAGTAGTAACCTTCGTTGAAAAGACGCCATACTCCGGTTTCGCCGTACCCGGAACATATTAATTATCTCATCAAGATCAAAACCAACAGCAGTACCGTATTGCGGCGTCACAGTTTTTAGTTTTGGCTTTTCGTAATTAAAAATTTTAGCGTAGTCCTGCCGGTTTCGAAGTGAATCCAGCCGGTAATTCTTCGGTAATATTTTTACCTCTTTCATTACCGGTACATTTACCTGCAATGAAATATCAAATTGCATAGGATTGCTGATCTTCATCACCGGAAATTTGACCGTGGCCTTATTCAGGTAGCTGAACCAGATGGAATCTCTTTCTGTCACCTCGATCTCATAATAGCCTTCAGCATTAGTAACAGTACCTGTACCGGAAGTTGACAACACACTTACCGCTTCCATCGGGTAATTTCTTGAACTGTCATACACCACTCCTTTTATCTTATAGGTTTGTGCAAAAGCTGAAGAAACAGTCAATAGCAGGGAGCTGATAAATAATATATATATGATATGCTTCAAACGGAATTAATCAGCGGCAAGTAACAAAAGAAAATGCAAAGAGTTGGTTAATTGGTTAATTATCGGATCAGGAACGGGAAATTCTTTCCTTCTAATATCTTAGCCAGCCAATTCACTAATCACTTTTGGATAATGCTCATGTTCCAGTTGTTGTACCCGGATAGCCAGTGAGGCGGGGGTATCATTTTCAAAAACAGGACAAGTGGCCTGGAAGATGATTTGACCATGGTCATATTGTTCATCTACATAATGAATGGTGATACCGCTTTCTTTTTCTTTATTATCAATAACGGCCTGGTGCACATGATGGCCATACATTCCTTTACCACCATACCTGGGGAGTAATGCAGGATGGATATTAATAATCTTACCGGGAAAAGCTTTTATCAGCGTGGATGGGATTTTCCATAGAAATCCGGCGAGCACAATCATATCGATTTTCATATCCAGCAATTCGTCTGCATATCCATTTCCCCGGTAAAACTTTTCTTTCCCGATAATGAGATGCGGGATGTGTTCTGTTGCAGCAACAGTAAGCACACCGGCGTCGGGTTTATTGCAGACAATTAATGAAACTCGGACGGAATGATGATGACGAAACTGTTCTATTATTTTAGCAGCATTAGTTCCTGCTCCGGAAGCAAAAACAGCAATTCTTTTCATTTTTTTTCTTTGATCACCCCCATTTTTAATCCCAATTTCCGGATATAAACGATAAAAAAGCGAAACTGGCCGAATGGAATGCTTATTAATATTACCATCAATGGCCAGAGCAGGGTAACCAGTACTATATAAATAACCGCCCAAAGCCAATCTTGTCCGATCGCCAGTACATTCATTATCTTTTTGCCCACAAATCCTGTGACGCTGCCGCCGATGGCAAATGTGCAAAGGATCAGGGTCAGCTGAAGACCATTTACCTTCCATTTTTTCTGCAATCCTTCAAACATGACAGAGTTTTAAAAATTAGCGACGCAAAAGTCAGGAAAAAACAGGCAGAAATGCCGTCAATTTTCACATCTGTTGAACTTTATTGAAAGGTTGACTGATTTATGACAAACAATAATAACCACGATCAGGAAAACACCTTAAATCGGCTGAAATGCAGGCTGGTAGCGGATCAAAAAAAAGTTAAACCTCTTGGCGTTTTATACTCATACTAACTTATTTTTGCGCCTGATTAGAGCTATTTATCCACATTTTTCAGATCAATTGCGTCTATGATTTCTTGTAAACCAATCGGCCAGAGACTGACAGCATTATTTCTATCTCTTTTTATTATTTCTATAGTTAATACATCAGCGCAGGATATTGCTGCGGGCAAGGCTCTTTTCATGAGCAAATGTGCCGCCTGCCATAATGTGTTGAAAAAGGGTACAGGACCTGCTCTTGCGGGCCTGGAAGAGAGAGGCAAATGGGCGGACCATAATGAACTGTTGAAATGGATCAATAATCCGGCTGCATATATGGCGAATGACCCTTATACACAGGGGTTGAAAAATGAGTATGGCTCCATGATGACCGGGTTTCCCGACGTTACATTGAAGGATGTAGATGATATGGTGGCGTATATCAATGACGCTGCCAAACCTAAGGTAGCAGAGGGTCCTGTAGTAACAGAAGAGCCAAAAGACAATCAAAATGCCCTGATCTTTGGTATCATATCTCTTATCCTGGGTATTATTGCCCTGATCCTGATGCAGGTGAACAGCAACCTGAAGAAAATGTCTGATGACTCAGAAGGTATCGTTCGTCCTGACCCGGTTCCTTTCTACCGTAATAAGGTATATATCGCCATGGCCTCAATCATCTTCTTCGTGTTTGGAGGTTATATGGTGGCAAAGGGTGCAATTGGTCTTGGTCGTCAAAAAGAGTATCAACCTGAACAACCTATTTACTACTCACATAAAGTACATGCCGGCATTAACCAGATCAGTTGTTTGTATTGCCATGGCTCTGCCTGGGACAGTAAGCATGCGGCTATTCCTTCGGTAAATACTTGTATGAACTGCCATAAAGCTATCGTTACCTACGAAAAAGGGCCAAAGCTGTATGATGAAGCGGGAAATGAGATCAATGGTACTGCTGAAATTGCCAAATTGCATGCAGCAGCAGGGTTTGATCCCAATAATGCAAACAAATGGGATCCATCCATGATCAAAAAGCCGATCGAGTGGGTAAAAATCCACAACCTGCCTGACCATGTTTATTTTAATCACTCACAACACATAAGAGCCGGTAATGTACAATGCCAGAGCTGCCATGGTGAGATCACCGCTATGGATGAAGTGAAGCAGGTATCTGAACTCAGCATGGGATGGTGTATCAACTGTCACCGGGAGACCAAAGTGAATTTTAACTATGACAGCACTAAAGGAAATAAATATTACAGTATATACGAGAAGTTTCACAATGATTTCAAGTCCGGTAAAATGGATAGCATAACAGTGAAAGATATTGGTGGACTGGAATGTCAGAAATGTCACTATTAAAACAAATGAGTCAATGTGAGAATTTGAAAATGTGGCAATGAAGTAAGAACAATGATTGAGTAAGCACATTTTCAAATTGGCAAATTTTCAAATTTTCAAATTTTTCTATGAGCCAAAAAAAGTACTGGCAAAGTTTCGGAGAGGTGAATGACAACGAAAACTTTCAAAAAAAGCAACAGGATGAGTTTAAGGAAGAGTTGCCATTTGAGGGTTTTGATGACAAAGGATTAATTGATGCCAAAGCTCCCCGCAGGGATTTTTTAAAGTATCTGGGTTTCAGTACGGCTGCAGCTACGCTGGCTGCCAGTTGTAAGATTCCTGTGAAGAAAGCAATACCATATGCCAACAAACCGGAAAATCTTGTTCCGGGGGTGGCTAAGTATTATGCCACTACATATGTGCAGGATGGTGATGTAGTGCCGGTGGTAGCTAAAGTAAGAGATGGTCGTCCTATCAAAATAGAAGGAAATGATCTTTGTTCTTACACAAATGGGGGCACTACAGCCCGTACTCAAGCTTCAGTGCTTGACCTGTACGACACACATCGCCTTCGTTTCCCCCAGCACAGAGTAGGCAAAGGAGCGGATGCAAAATTTGAAGAAGTTCCCACATTTGAGCAGTTTGATAAAATGGTGGGAGAAGCGATAAAAAATGCGGGAGGCACTACTGTATTACTGACCAGCACAATTGTTTCTCCATCTACTAAAGAAATAATTGCTAACTATCCCGGTATAAGGCATGTGCAGTATGATGCTGTTTCGTACAGCGGTATGTTGCTGGCCAACGAAGCCAGTGGTTTCGGAAGAAAAATACCATCTTATGATTTTGGCGCTGCTAAGGTAATTGTAAGTCTCGGTGCTGATTTCCTGGGAACCTGGCTCAATTCAGTTGAAAATGCGAAAGGATATACTGTTGGCCGCAAAATGGATGAGAAGAATCCTTCGATGAGCAAGCACTACCAGTTTGAAGGCTATTTAAGCCTGACTGGTGCCAGTGCCGACGAAAGATTTACCCACCGCCCTTCTGAAACAGGTTCCGTTGCATTAGATCTTTTAAATGCCATTAACGGAACAGGTGAGATCACAACAAAATCAATAGCAGCCGGAATTAAGAAAGTTGCTGAAGATTTAAAAGCTAATCCCGGTGCAGGCCTGGTGGTTTGCGGAAGCAATGATAAAAATGTACAGGTAATTGTTAATGCTATCAATAATGCCATAGGGGCTTATGGCAAAACAATTGACTGGAACAAACCCGTTAATTATCGCCAGGGCATCGATGCAGATTTTGCACAGTTAGTGGCAGATATGGAAGCCGGCAGTGTTGGAACAATTTTGATAAGTGGCGCTAATCCGGCTTATAATTATCATGATGCTGCAAAATTTGTTGCTGCATTAAGCAAAGTAAAAGTGACTGTTTCTTTCAATGAAAGAATGGACGAAACAACAGAACTGTGTGAATATGTTGCTCCATCTCATCATTACCTGGAAAGCTGGGGTGATGCAGAACCTAAGACAGGTGTGTTGAGTTTCATGCAGCCCACTATCTATCCTTTATTCAAAACCCGTCCTTTCCAGACCTCATTGCTGAAATGGAGTGGTAATAATACAGATTACGAAGTTTATTTTAAAAACTATTGGACTGGCAAGCTGGGTTCAGAAGGTGCTTTCAATAAAATTTTACAGGACGGTATCAAAGAAGAAGCCCCTGCAGCTGCTGGTGCCGGTACCTACAACGGAGGAGCAGTTACTACAGCTATTTCCGCCATTGAATCTGCAAAGAAAGTTACAGGTGCTGAAGTGGTGTTATATCAAAAGACATCCATTGGTACTGGTACGGGTGCTACCAATCCCTGGTTGCAGGAATTGCCTGATGCTATTTCAAAAGCAACCTGGGACAACTATGCATTGATCAGCATGTCAATGGCTAAAGAAGTGCTTGGTCTTAATCTTATCGATGGGTCAGAGAAGGAAAGCAATAATTACGAATACTATCCGCAAAAGCCGGTTATTAAATTAACGGTTGGTAAAAAAGAAGTAGAGTTGCCTGTATTGGTAATTCCGGGGATGCAGGCAAATACCATTGCTGTTGCTGTTGGATATGGAAGAGGAGAGAAGCTGGGAAAAACTGCTGCAGGTGTTGGTAAGAATGTTTATCCATTCTCTTCATTTGATGGCACCACAATTTCTTACCATGCTGCCGTAACGGTTGCAGACGCCGGACGCAAAGAAAAGATTGCTCAGACACAGATACATAACTCTTACGAAGACCGGGTGGAGGTAGTAAGGGAAACAACGCTGGCAACGCTGACGAAATATCCCAATACCATTCCTGATTATCGCCATCACCTGGAAGAAACTTATGGGAAAAGCCAGGATGGTAAAACAACCAGTTATGCCAAAGAGGGAACGTTGTATCCACAGCATGAGCAGCCCGGCATTAAGTGGGGGATGAATATTGATATGAATGCCTGCTATGGTTGTGGAGCCTGTGTGGTTGCCTGCCATGCAGAAAACAATGTGCCTGTAGTGGGTAAAAGTGAAGTGCTCCGTTATCATGACATGCACTGGCTGCGTATCGACCGCTACTTTGTAAGCGATGATAAAAATCCTGATGAGCTGAAAGGAGTAGTATTCCAGCCAATGATGTGTCAGCATTGTGATAATGCCCCTTGTGAAAATGTTTGCCCGGTTGCAGCTACCAACCATAGCGCAGAAGGGGTGAACCAAATGACTTATAACCGTTGTATCGGTACAAGATATTGTGCAAATAACTGTCCGTTCAAAGTACGTCGTTTTAACTGGGCTGATTACACCGGGGCTGACAGCTTTGGTGATAACCAGGATCAGCAGTTGGTTGGTAAACTCGACCCTGTTGTGTTCCAGATGAATGATGATCTGACAAGAATGGTATTGAACCCGGATGTAACGGTTCGTTCGAGAGGGGTTATCGAGAAATGTTCTTTCTGCTTCCAGCGTTTACAGGCGGCTAAACTGGAGGCTAAGAAGCAAGACAGGCCACTGAAAGATGGTGATGCAAAAACAGCTTGCCAAACAGCTTGTTCAGCCAATGCAATTGTGTTTGGTAATGTACATGATAAAGACAGTGCTATAACGAAAGTAAGAGCTGAAAATACACAGCGTGGATTCTATGTGCTGGAACAATTGCATGTGTTGCCAAATGTGAGTTACCTGGCCAAAGTGAGAAATACGGCAGAGATCATTGAACCAGAAGGGCATCATGGGCCTGCTAAAACAGAACATGCTGCAGGGCAAAAAGAAGAAAAAAAAGCTGAAGAAGCACATCATTAAGAAAGAAGAAAGTTGACTAACTATATCCGGAGGTCCGGTAAGGATCAAAAGGACAAACAACCAGAATATGGCATTACTCAGATACGAATCACAGGTAAGACCACCATTGGTAGATGGAAGCAAAGATTATCACCAGGTAACGGAAGATATTTGCCGCCCGGTAGAGGCTAACCCATCCAGGCTATGGTGGATTGGATTTTTAGTCTCCGTTGCGTTACTCATCTTCGGAATCATCTCTGTTACAATGGAGGTGATCTATGGTACCGGTCAGTGGAACCTGAATAAAACAGTGGGTTGGGGTTGGGACATCACCAACTTCGTGTGGTGGGTAGGTATTGGTCATGCCGGAACCCTGATCTCAGCGATCTTGTTGCTATTCCGCCAGGGTTGGAGAACAGGTGTAAACCGTGCTGCAGAAGCAATGACCATCTTCGCGGTAATGTGCGCCGGTCAATTTCCGATTTGGCACATGGGTCGTGTATGGAACGCATTCTTTGTACTTCCTTATCCCAATACAAGAGGTCCGTTATGGGTAAACTTTAACTCACCACTTTTATGGGACGTATTTGCGATATCAACTTATTTCACTGTTTCACTTTTATTCTGGTATTCCGGGTTGCTTCCTGACCTTGCAACACTTCGTGACAGGGCAAAAGTGAAATGGAGAAAGGCATTTTATGGTGTGGCGGCATTCGGATGGACTGGTTCCACCAAGCACTGGCAACGTCATGAAGCATTGTCATTAGTGTTGGCCGGTTTGAGTACACCGCTTGTATTATCTGTGCATACAATAGTATCCTTTGACTTCGCTACTTCAGTTGTTCCCGGCTGGCATACAACGATTTTCCCGCCTTACTTCGTAGCAGGGGCCATCTTCTCTGGTTTTGCGATGGTGCAGACACTATTGGTGGTCACAAGAAAGGTATTGGGCCTGGAAGATTATATTACCATTGAGCATATTGATGTAATGAATAAGGTAATCGTACTCACCGGTTCTATTGTGGGTATTGCTTACCTCACGGAGTTATTTATGGCCTGGTATTCAGCGGTGGGTTATGAAGAATTTGCCTTCTTTGAAAACCGTTTGAATCTGAGCAGTCCTTATGGCTGGAGTTACTGGATCATGATGGGTTGTAACGTATTGTCGCCACAGATATTCTGGTTCAAAAAAATGAGAAGAAACCTTTTTGTGACTTTCTTTATGTCCATCCTGGTAAATATCGGTATGTGGTTTGAGCGGTTTGTAATTATCGTTACATCCGTTTACCGCGACTATCTCCCATCTGCATGGAGCACATATTATACTCCTACTATTTGGGAAGTTGGATTTTATATGGGCACATTCGGGTTATTCTTTACTTGCTATTTTCTTTTCTCTAAATTCTTTCCGGTCATCGCATTGGCGGAGATCAAACATATCCTGAAGAAAAATGGTGAGAACTTTAAAGATAACATGGATGAGGTGGAGGAAGAATCGACGGAAGAATTTGGTGAGAAACACGGACACGACCACGGAGCATAGAAAAATGATTGGCTATCTGTGTTGTTAACGGGTAGCTATGAAAGATAAAAATTGATTTAAACGATAAAAGCTAGCAGCTATGGGCTAGCAGCTAAAAGCTTAAAAAATGGCTGTAAAAAAATTTGTAGTCGGCAATTTTGATGATGAGGCAGTGCTTTTTCCAGCAGTGAAAAAAGTTCGCCGGGCAGGATATAAAATACACGATGTGTTTACTCCGTTTCCTATTCATGGATTGGATAAGGCCATGGGGCTTCGTGATACCAGCTTGCACACTGCCGGGTTTATTTATGGTATCTCTGGTACCGCCACTGCTGTTGGGTTTATTACCTGGGCATTAACCATTGACTGGCAAATCAACTTTGGTGGTAAGCCATTCTTTTCGCTTCCCGCCTGGATACCGGTTACATTTGAGCTGACCGTGTTATTTGCTGCAGTAGGTATGGTATTGACCTTTTGCTATCTCTGTCAGCTGGCTCCTTTTGTAAAGAAGGATCATTTTAACCCCCGTTCTACAGATGACACATTTGTGATGGCACTAGAATGTACAGATAAAACAAGTGAAACAGAAGCGATGAGTTTCCTGCAAACTATCGGAGCTAAAGAAGTAAAGGTGGAGTATAAAGAAACAGGATGGTGGCTTGGCCGATATGACAAAGACACAATGCGTTTTCAGAAAAAAGAAGCGGATCATTAATCTTAATAAAAACTGGTGATGAGAAAAACTTTGATCATAACAGGATGCCTGGCATTGGTGGTGGCAATGGTTAGTTGTAATAAAACCAGGCGAAATACAGGCCGTGCATATATGCCGGATATGGCTTACAGCAGAGCATATGAAACATATGCTTCTACCGAAGCACTGGATAAGGCAGACATCCATTATACAGCAAAACCTGTTGACGGAACAATTGCAAGAGGGGAAATGGCAGCATATCCTTATAAGAATGATTCTATAGGATATGTAAAATCAGCCGAAGTGAAAAACCTGTTTGATTCTGCAGCAGTAGATATGAAAGAAGCGGAAAGGCTGTACCTGGTAAACTGTGCCATTTGTCACGGAACAAAACTGGATGGAAACGGACCTTTATGGAAAGATGGAAACGGACCCTTTCCTTCCAAACCGATTGCATTGGCTGGAGACGCAAAGTATGAAGCTATGGCAGCCGGAACAATGTTTCATTCTTTAACCTATGGCAAAAACGCCATGGGAAGTTATGCATCACAACTGAGCACCAAACAAAGATGGGAAGTAATTGCTTATATTAAATCAAAACAAAAGAAAGTAGTTAGTCCGGCTCCGGCAGCACCCGTGGCTGATAGTGCTGCAAAAAAGTAAAATAGTTTTTGAAGAAACAATAAATAATAACTGATGTCTATCCGGGAAAATTTTGTAGTGCCAAAACGATATAATACAATAGCCTTTGCCTTAATGGCTGTTGGTATTCTGGCGATCATTGGTTTGTATGTTACCAGCGGATCAAAAGATGATCCTAAAGAGCAGGCTCGTTTTTGGGCATCGCTCCTTCAAAACAGTGTTTTCTTTTTACTGGTGGTAAACGCATCCATGTTTTTTATTTGTGCCACTACATTGGCATGGGGTGGATGGCAGATGGCTTTTCGCCGGGTGCCTGAAGCTATCTCTGCAGTAGTACCCGTGATTGGTGTTATCTGCGGAGCGATTTTATTAGCTATTGTCTTCGGGGACAATCATACTATTTATCATTGGACAGATACTCATCATGTGGCGGAAGACCCCATTCTGAATCACAAAAAAGGGTTTTTAAATAAAGGCTTTTTTGCTGCGGCTACTGTTCTTACAATCGTATTATGGTCTGTACTTGGATGGAAAATGAGACAGTTGTCCCGCAGTCTTGATGCCAGGCCACTTGCTACGGTAGAAGAAAGGAAAAAATATATCTGGAATAACACGGTATGGGCTGCGGTTTATATTGTTGTTTTTTCCCTGACAGTTATGTCTTCTATTCCCTGGCTGTGGTTAATGAGTATTGATGCACACTGGTACAGCACTATGTACAGCTGGTATACTTTCGCCAGTTCATTTGTATCAGGTATGGCACTGATAGCTTTGTTTGTTGTGTTTCTGAAAAACAATGGCTACCTGGAATATACTAATAACGAACACCTGCACGATATTGGTAAATTTATGTTCGCTTTCTCTGTTTTCTGGACCTATCTCTGGTTTTCCCAATTCATGCTTATATGGTATGCAAATATTCCGGAAGAGACCATTTATTTCCAGCCCCGGGCTCATGGTATCTATAAAGGAATATTTTGGCTGATGTTTATAATCAATTTCATTGCTCCGTTGTTAATATTAATGACAAGGGATGCAAAGAGAAATTATGGAACTATTACATTTATGGCGTTGCTGATCATTTTTGGTCACTGGCTTGACTTTTACCAGATGGTGTTCCCGGCAGTATCTCCTAAAAAAGTACCTATGATATTGTATGATTTTGGGGTGGCACTGGGTTTTGTAGGATTAATAATGTTTGTAACAGGAAGGGCCTTAAGTAAGGCGCCGTTGCTGGCAAAGAACCATCCTTTTGTTAAGGAAAGCCTGATCCATCATACATAAAGAATAAACAGAGGCTTGAAAAATAAATTAGGTTAGAAAAATTGAATTATAGTTTATGCAAACATTTTTCATAGTTGCCATTTTAGCGCTTGGATTTCTGATCACTTTCCAGATTGCCAAGGCCAGTGAGTATGTAGCGGTCTTGCGGGGTTATGAGAAATCCCGTAAGCAAACCAATAAGTTAAATGGTTTTATGTTATTGGCATTTCTTATCCTGGGCCTTATTGGTGTTTATTATTGCAATGAAAGACTAAAAGGGAAAATATTAGGTGAACCGGCTTCAGACCATGGCGTATTGGTAGACAGAATGCTCTATGTTACTCTTGCGGTTACTTTTGTGGTGTTTATTATTACACAGGTGGCTTTATTCTGGTTTTCTTATAAATACCAGGAGTCTGATAAAAGAAAAGCCTTTTATTATCCTCATAATAACAAACTTGAATTGATTTGGACCGTAATACCTGCCATTACTCTTACCGTATTGGTTGGATTTGGAATTTTCTACTGGTTTAAAATAACCGGTGATGCGCCTGATGATGCGATGCAGGTAGAAGTGGTAGGTAAACAATTCGGCTGGGAGTTCCGCTATCCCGGTAAAGATGGTGTTCTGGGAAAAAAATATTTTAAGAATGTAAATCCGGCTGCCAATAACCCCGTTGGCCAGATATGGGAGGACCGATATAATCATGATGATGTGTTTGTAGAACAGGAAATGCATTTAGTAGTGAATAAGCCGGTTAAACTGGTAATTGGCGCCAAAGATGTAATTCATGATGTGGGGTTAGCGCATTTCAGAATGAAGATGGATGCGGTCCCCGGAACACCTACTACTATGTGGTTTACACCAAAGTACACTACAAAGCAAATGAAAGAAAAAACAGGGAATCCTGATTTTGTATATGAAATTTCATGCGACCAGATGTGCGGGAAAGGCCACTGGAGTATGAGGGGAACGATCATTGTGGAAACCCAGGAAGAATTTGATGCATGGCTGGCTTCTAAAAAGCCTCAATACTATGTAGCAAACCCTGACAAAGACCCGTCTGTTAAAAGAGATAGTGTGATAGCAAGTGCACCCCTTACAGGGGCTGTAATAAACAGATAATTGAATAAATACAACCACAGGCGTTGTTGTTAAAATAAAAGACTATGAGCGAAGCAATGAATGTACATTCCGGAGTGGCCGCAGCACATGCAGTTCATCATGATGACCATGGTCATCATCATCATGAGCAATCCTTTATCTCGAAGTATGTGTTCAGTATGGACCACAAGACCATTGGTAAACAATTCCTGATTACGGGGATGGTGTGGGCCATCATAGGTGGTCTTTTTTCAGTATTGTTCCGTCTGCAACTGGGTTACCCCGATCAGTCGTTTCCGATCCTGGAAACTTTCTTTGGCAACTGGGCCAAAGGAGGCCAGATACAACCCGAATTTTATTACGGACTGGTAACCATGCACGGAACAGTACTCGTATTCTTTGTACTGACAGCAGGCCTTAGCGGAACTTTTGCCAACTTACTTATTCCGCTGCAAATAGGTGCAAGGGATATGGCTTCTCCTTTTCTGAACATGCTCTCTTACTGGTTTTTCTTTATAGCGGGTATTGTGATGCTGGCTTCCATTTTTGTACATACCGGTCCTGCTTCAGGCGGATGGACAATGTATCCGCCACTAAGTGCACTTCGCCAGGCCGGTGAAGGACAAAAGATTGGAACCGACCTGTGGCTTATAAGTATGGCCTTATTTATTGTATCGTCACTGCTCGGAGGTCTTAACTATATTTCTACCATTTTGAACATGCGGACAAAAGGTATGAGTATGACCCGTTTGCCACTTCCAATCTGGGCAATGTTCTTTACGGCGGTGTTGGGTGTGTTATCCTTCCCTGTATTATTATCTGGTGCTATCTTGTTATTATTTGATCGTAACCTCGGAACGAGTTTTTACCTCAGTGATATTGTTATTAACGGAGAGATTTTGCCAAACGAAGGAGGAAGTGCCATTCTTTACCAGCACTTGTTCTGGTTCCTTGGTCATCCTGAAGTATATATTATCCTATTACCGGCCATGGGAATGGTATCCGAAATATTGTCGGTAAATTCCCGGAAACCCATTTTTGGATATATGGCGATGCTGGGTTCACTGTTTGCCATTGCTATCCTCGCATTCCTGGTTTGGGCGCACCATATGTTTGTTACCGGGTTGAACCCATTCCTTGGATCTGTATTCGTACTGCTTACCTTACTGATCGCTGTTCCTTCTGCTATTAAAGTGTTTAACTGGCTTACCACATTGTGGAGAGGGAATATTCGTTTTACTCCTGCTACGTTGTTTGCAATTGGTTTTGTAAGCTTATTCATATCTGGTGGATTGACTGGTATCTTTCTTGGCAACTCCACTATTGATATTCACCTGCATGATACCATGTTTGTGGTAGCTCACTTCCATATTGTAATGGGAGTAGCCTCCTTCTTTGGCATGTTTGCAGGAGTGTATCACTGGTTCCCCAAAATGTTTGGCCGTTATCTTAATAATACACTTGGGTATATGCATTTCTGGGTTACCATGATCGGTGCTTACCTGATTTTCTGGCCAATGCATTACCAGGGTCTTGCCGGTATACCCCGCCGTTATCTTGATAAGAAAGGCTGGGTATCATTCAACCAGTTCGGAGAACTCGATAAAATGATAACAGTTGTTTCAATAATTGTATTTGCTGTTCAGCTGATGTTTGTTTTCAACTTTTTCTATTCCATATTTAAAGGCAGAAAAGTAACGACTCCAAATCCATGGGGAGCTAACACATTGGAGTGGACGACCAAGATCAATCCTGGTCATGGTAACTGGGAAGGTGAAATCCCGGAAGTGCATCGCTGGCCATATGATTACGGAAAAGACGGAAGAGAATTTATTCCGCAGACGGAGCCGGTGGGTGCTAATGAAAGCAAGCACTAGTGAATAGTGCCAGAAGAGACTTGAAGTTTTTTTGACAATATAGTGTGAAGGTGCATGAATAAGATCAAAGATTATTTACTGTTAATAAAGCCTTCACTGAGTATCATGGTGGTTTTCAGCAGTGTGATCAGTTACCTGCTGGCACCCAAAGTTGTAGAATACAACATAGCAATGATACTCTTGCTCTTTGCAGGTGGGATGTTGGTAACAGGCAGTGCCAATGCCATCAACCAGGTAGTAGAAAAGGATACAGATGCCCGGATGAAAAGAACTTCCAAAAGGCCCGTAGCGGCTGGAAGGATGAGTGTGCAGGAAGGATGGACCTTTGCGATTATCACCGGGGCTGTTGGGGTCTTTATTCTTGGTTACTATTTCAACTGGCTGGCGGCCGGATTGGCTGCTTTTAGTTTGTTTCTGTATGCATTTATTTATACGCCATTGAAAAAAGTAAATTCAATTGCCGTATTAATGGGTGCTGTTCCCGGAGCATTGCCTTGCCTGATAGGCTGGGCAGCCGGAGACGATCAGTTATCAACTGGTGGATGGATCTTATTTGCCTTCCAGTTTTTCTGGCAATTTCCCCATTTTTGGGCGATAGCCTGGGTGGCACATAAAGATTATTCATCTGTTGGGTTCAAGTTGTTGCCGGCTAACGAAGGACCAACAAAGTTTACGGCAATCCAGACGATTGCCTACTCCTTGTTGCTGGTACCTGTAACATTGCTGCCTTATTATACAGGCATGTGCAGCTATAAGGACACGGCCGGATTAATAAGTATTGGCCTTATTATTTTCGCAAACCTGTTCATGATAGGACGATGTGTGGCTTTGTACAGGAATATGGATGTGGCTTCGGCAAGAAAAGTGATGTTTGGAAGTTATATGTACCTGCCGGTAGTAATGCTGGCACTATTATTAAGTAAAACGTAGTTATAAAAAGAGAGATGGATATTGTGAGCAATCAACAAAAACAAAGAATGCATCCCCACAAGTTTACCCTGTGGGTGGCTATTGGCAGTCTTGTAATGATGTTTGCGGGATTGACCAGTGCTTTTATTGTAAAGAGCAACCAGGTAAACTGGAAGCCTGTAACACTGCCTAAAGTATTTTGGATATCTACGGCTGTTATTTTACTAAGCAGCCTGACGATCCAGCTGGCACTAAGATCTTTTAAGGACAGGGAGATGAGCAAATACAGAATGCTTATAGGTATAACTGTTATTCTTGGTGCAGCATTTATCATATTGCAGTGGATGGGATTTCAAAACCTATGGGCGCAACAGGTAACATTTAAAGGAGCAGGAGCTGGTCAGTTCCTTTATGTGATATTCGGATTGCATGCTTTGCATGTAATAGCAGGAATAGTGGTATTGATAGTGATGTTTATCAAAGCTTTTTTCGGAAAGACAAAATTATACAGTTCAGTTCCTGTAGAGGTGGCAGCAACATATTGGCATTTTGTAGACCTGTTATGGGTCTACTTGCTGGTATTCTTCCTCGTAATCGGCGGGAACTGATGAATAATAAAAACAAGTAAAACCTTACAACTGACATGGCGACAACAGCAACAGCACATCAGACCAAATGGTGGAGTGGCGGTAAAAGCCCCTTCAACATGGAGTACGGCAAACTGATGATGTGGTATTTTCTGATGAGTGATGCCTTCACCTTTGGTGCATTTCTTATTTCTTACGGAAGCATACGCTTTAGCCAGAACTTCTGGCCTGATCCAAACGTAGTGTTCAACGCCTTTCCGGGAGCAGGGCATGCTAATCTTCCCCTAGCATTTGTGAGTGTAATGACATTTATCCTGATCATCAGCTCCGTGACGATGGTGCTGGCTGTACATGCAGGACATAAAGGGGATAAACAAGGTGTTATCAAATGGCTGGCCTGGACAATTGTAGGGGGCCTCGCTTTTCTTGGTTGCCAGGCATGGGAATGGCATCACCTGATTACGGGTGAGCATGCAGTGCTGGTAGATGGACAGATTGATATCATTGGACAAACAACCGGAGGAAATCCATGGGGTGATCTGGTAAGTCATGATGCTGCTTTAGCCGCTTTGCAGAAAACACCTCATGAAACGTTGATAAGCCTGGCTCACCAAAGTAATCATGCTTTAACGCATGAACAACTGGCAGCAATGACAGACCAGCAATTGATCAAGGAAATAAAGCTGGATGAGCTTCATATCCGCGAAAAAGGACCTATTGCATTTGGGGGCTATTTCTATGGTATCACCGGTTTCCATGGCTTCCACGTATTTTCCGGGGTTATCATAAATATTGTTATGTTATTGATGACGAAAAAAAATGTATTCCAGAACAGGGGTCATTACCTGATGATTGAGAAAGCGGGATTGTACTGGCACTTTGTTGATCTGGTTTGGGTATTTGTATTCCTTTGTTTCTATTTGATCTAATAACTGTAATCTAATTTGATATGCAACATCCGGCTTTTGAAGAAGTGACCATTCATCATGAACATACTGATGATGCCACGTTTAAGAAGAAAGTAAGAAAGACAACCATATTGCTGTCGGTAATTACCGTCATCGAACTGGGTATTGGCCTTTTGATCTACACAATGCACAAAGGGGAGAACCCGAATGAGTTACTGGTTTTAATGTTTAAGGGAATGGTTTGTATTCTCACCCTTGCCAAAGCATATTATATCGTTTCGGTTTTTATGCACCTGGGCGATGAGATCAGAAATATGATCATGACCATTGTGGTGCCGCTGTTACTTTTTATCTGGTTCATTACTGCATTTATCTGGGATGGCAACTCCTATAAAAATTTGCGCAACACTTATGACAAGCATTTCCAGGAAACAACCATGCCAGCAAAGCACCAGCATAAGGAAGAGACTAAACCGGTTGAAAAACCAGCCGGGAAGGAATAAACAGCTCTGTAATTCTCATAATCGAAACCATTAAACCGGCTGCCAGCTGAACAAGGAAGCGGTTTAATGGTTTTACTTTTATACTTAGTATTGTGAATAAAACAGCTTTATATGCAGTGATGATTGCCTTACTGGTTCCCCTTATCTCCTATTTTATTGTAAAGGGAAAAAGTGAGCATACCATTTTAATGCCCCGGCATTATCTTCCTGATTCTGTTATTACGGGTACTGAAAAGGGGAAAAGAATAACCGATACTATTTGGCACAAAGCAGGGGATATTTCACTAATCAACCAAACAGGAACGACCATAACATGGGACAGCCTGAAAGGCAAGATCATCATAGCCGATTTTTTCTTTACCCGTTGTCCTACCATTTGCCCGGGAATGACGATGAATATGAAACGACTGGCATCATCCATTCACAACGGGAAGAGAGTAGGTGATAAAACGAATAAGCTGGTTCATTTCCTTTCTTTCAGCATTGACCCGGAAAGAGATTCCGTAGAGCGGTTAAAATACTGGGCTGACAGGTTTCAGATAGACCCGGAGCAATGGTGGCTGCTTACCGGGGATAAGAAATCTATTTATGATTTTGCATTGAACGAAGTAAAGCTGGGGCTTATTGATGGAGAAGGGGTAGACAGCAATTTTATACATAGTGATAAATTTGTACTGATAGACAGTAACCGGCATGTGAGGGGTTACTACAGCGGGTTAGATTCTGCTTCATTATCAAAATTATCCAACGACCTGGTGATGCTGACTATGGAAAAGGACCCTAATCGTAAAAGTTTTTTTGCCGGCAAGTTGCAAATCATGGCTGTTTCTTTTTTACTCGCTATACTGGGGGTATTCTTATTGCTATTCTTCTTACGAAAAAACAAAAAAAATGCTGAAAGCGGTATTGGTTAAGAATGATAGAAAAGCAAGAACCTTAGTTTATCTTTTCTCGTTTATTGTTTTCACGGCAGTGGTATTACTGAGCCGGGTAAAACTAAATGTTGATCTCGGGTTTGATGTGCACCTTTTTGCACAGGCTAATGCCATAATTAATTCAACTGTGGCAGTATTGCTGGTTGCAGCATTGGTAGCAGTGAAAACAAAGAAATACCGGGTGCATAAGAACCTGATGATCGCCGCTATGCTATTGTCTGTTCTTTTTCTGATCAGCTATATCTGCCATCATCTCTTTGCAGGAGAAACAAAGTTTGGTGCAGAAGGAATCAGTAAGACTATTTATTATATCATTCTCTTCACCCATATCCCGTTGGCAGGGCTGATACTCCCCTTTATTTTATTTACGGCCTACAGGGCACTGATAGGGGAGTGGCCGCAACATAAGAAGCTGGCAAAAATAACCTGGCCCATTTGGTTCTATGTGGCTGTTACAGGAGTTGTAGTGTACTGGATGATCAGCCCCTATTATGTCTAGAATCCTAACTCTTTAGCAGGGTCCCAAAAGAGCTTTTTAAATTCAACTACCTGCTCATTTTTTACTTTAACCCCTTCTTTCTTCAGTAGTTGTTCCATTAAACCGGGTGGAGAAAAATAATACTTACCAGTGAGCATTCCAATTCGATTAACGACCCGGTGAGCCGGTACTTTCGGTTTAACCCTTCCCGCTCCATTCATAGCCCAGCCAACCATTCGGGCGGATGATTTGGCGCCTAGACAGGCAGCTATAGCACCATAGCTGGTTACTCTTCCTTTTGGAATTTGCCGGGCCACTTCAAAAACCAATTCAAAGAAACTCTCTTCTTTTTTTCCGGAAGGTCTTATTGCTTTTGGCTTTTCGGGAGACTTCTTTTTAACAGTCATGTTATGAAGATAAATCTATTTTGACTTGCCCTTTTCTTTCAGCAGGACCGATCTTTTTGGTTCCGGTACGTTTTCATATTGAAAAGGGCAATGTTTACAACCATTACCACAACAGTAACCTTTTTCCAGGTGATATTGCTCTGTTAATACCACAAAGCCTTCTTCATTGATATAATAATGAGTACCCTCAATCAAGTCCTTCATGCTGCATCAGTTTTTCTTTAAGCTTCATGTCCGTTTCTTTACCCGGTAGTTGCGTCGGTAAAGAGAAACACAGGTAATGTATGCGGTTGCTTCCTGCAATATCGAGTGATTCGTAATGTGTTTTAATTTTTAGTTCATCACCTATGGTATCTTCTTTATAAACGTCGGCAGAATCATAGTGTATTAGACAATCATACATCTCAATCACAGTTTTTGTAAAATGATACAGATCCGGACTGTCAGTTTTCAAATGAATTAAACCACCGGGAGCAAGAAATTGTTGATACAGGCGTAAAAATTTTGGATGCGTCAGCCTTTTTTTTGCTTTTGAAAGCCGAAGTTGAGGATCTGGGAAAGTGATCCATATAGCTGACACTTCATTGGATCCAAAATATTCGGCTATCTGGTCTATCTGTGTTCGCAGAAAAGCCACATTGAGAAGATTATTTTGCAATGCTTTTTTGGCGCCTACCCAGATGCGATTTCCTTTCAGATCAACCCCAACAAAATTTTGACCAGGATATAATTGGCCGAGTCCAACTGCATACTCTCCCTTGCCACAAGCTAATTCCAGTGTTAGGGGATTCTTATTGCCAAAGAATGATCCCCATTTTCCGGCCATATTCTTGGGAAACTGGAGGACGTTGCGAAAGGTTTCCAGTTCAGCAAAACGAATTAATTTCTTCTGACCCATAAGCGGTCAAAGATAACTTAATTGTAAGTGACGTTCTGCAGACGATAGGTAATGGTATCAGATCTTTACTTGCAACCCTACCCCAATGATTGATTTAAATTGCAGGGCCGGGGAGGAGTTTGTTTTTCCAAACAGCTGAACATCGTTATCATATATCATATCAATATTCCAGCTAAAAGCAATGATCCTGGCAACTTTAGCTGATAAGATATTGGTCATGAAAATATCAATATTCTGCGGATCCTTTTTATAGTTAGAGAATATATCCAGCCTGCTTTTATAGGAAACAAACTTATTAAATGACTTTTGATATCCTATAGTGGCAAAAGCGCCGTTTTGATTGATACTATGAGTGCCGTGAGCTACTCCATACTCACCTTTTTCTGACAAAACACTATCCCTTACAAATACCCAACGGGAAGTAACAGGTGAAAGAAATATAGAGAGGTCCTTATTAGGTTTATAATCGATGCCCTGGCTGATTACTGCATAAGCGGGTGATAAAAAGGCTGAAGCAAAAGTTTTTACATTGTCAGGATATGTATAACCCTTTAAAAACTGGGAGCGGAAATTACCAAGTGTAGCAAGGTTGAATTTTTTATTTAATGCAAATCCATATTTTGACAAGAGATCAAACCGATCATCATTCTTGCGGCTACCCAGGCTGGTGGTATTTATATAACCAAAATTTACATCAAAAGTATTGTCCCAGCTGTGCTTTCCATTTTTATAAAACCCAAACAAGCGAAATGAGGTATTGGCAGTAAAGGAGAAATCATCGCCTCCGGCCGCCCAGTTACTTTGGCTGCCCTGTCCTATACTCAGGCTAAACGCTCCGCCTGTTTTCCATTTTCTCCACCCGGTATCGGGAATATCTTTTTTTACCTGGCGAAGAGATTCCACTTGTAACTTTTTAACAATAGCGTCCTGCGAAAAAGCAATTAGTGGAAGTAAAAACAATAGAAATGATAAAACTTTCCTGTTCATCACATTGGTTCGTTTACTTTAGAAAAGGGGTTGTACAGTGCACTAGTTTTCAGCAGGGTTCGGCAAAGATATATGGACAAAGAAACAACAGAAAGAGATTATTTATTTTATACAGAATGTTAAAACATAGCAGATGCTAATGAGTGTTTGTATACTAAAAAAAACCACATTCAGTAGATACTGAATGTGGTTTGTGATACTAAGAAACAAATCAGAATTTAAGCAGAAACCCAATACCAATCAGGGACTTGACCTGCAAGGCGGCCGACCGCTGATTTTTACCAAATAATCTTACATCATCGTCATATATAAAATCCAAACTCCAGGACACGGATAATACTTTACCCAGTTTTGCATTCAGGATGTTTGACATAAAGAGGTCAATATTCTGAGGGTTATGCTTGTAATTGGAAAACAGGTCAAGCCTGCTTTTATAGGTAATAAACTTGTTGAATTCTTTCAGGTAGTTAATGCTCGCAAAAGCACCGAATTCTAAATTAGATTTTTTTCCGGGTGTTACTCCATACAAACCTTTATTGGCAAGAGCTGTATCCCTTACGAAAACCCAGCGGGCCGTTACAGGTGAAAAAAAGATAGAAAGATTTTTAGCTGGTTTATAATCGAGACCAATACTGGTTAATAAATAACCCGGCGCCATGAAAGCAGACGAAAAGGTTTTCATATTATCAGGATAGGTATATCCTTTAAATAATTGTGAACGAAGACTGATAAGTCCCGAAAGATTAAGCTTGGGATTTAATGCATAACCATATTTTGAAAGCAGGTCAAAACGGTCATCATTCTTGCGGCTGCCCAGGCTGGTTGTATTTACATACCCGATATTAAAATCAAATGTATTATCCCAGCTATGTTTATCTTTTTTGTGAAATGCATAAAGGCTGAGTAATGAATTTACAGAAAGGGAAAAATTATCACCACCAGCCGCCCAGTTGCTCAGGGAGCCTTGTGATATATTGATCCCATAGAGTCCGCCTTTTCGCCATAATTTCTTTGTAGTGTCTTCTTCTTTTTTAATTATTCTATCCGCCTCAGCACGGAGTGCTTTAACAGTTCCATCCTGTGCAGATACAAGCAGGGGAAGGATTAGAAGTGTAAGGGGTATAAACTTTTTCATACTATTACTTTTAATTTTGCCGGGTCAAATAATGGTTAATCTCCAAAAGTTACCCCGCTTCTTATTCTGTTCAGGAGCTGGTTATAACAATTATTAATAAGGCGCTCAGCAATCTGGTTGCGTCCCGGGGCATTGAATCCGGAGTTATTATTGATAAGTGCCCAATCGGAAGGTTCAAGAGCACGGCTGTCACCAGTATATCTTGCTCTTTCTTCTCTCCAGGTATAATTGTCAGGGAAACGGTCAGATAAATAATTGCGGCCCGTGGCCCAGTCATAAATACGGCATTCGAGAGAAGCCCTGCTTTGCAGTACTTGTCTTGTTACATAAACAGTTGCATACACGGTTTCGTAAATTGGCTGTGGCGGGTTTGATTTGGTTTGCCCCGTTTTGATTTTTTTTGAGCGTTGTATAGTGTATTCATCCCGGTAGACAGGACTAATATACAAGTCATTAAAGTTTAGTTCTACAATTCGGTCGGCCCGGATACGTTGCGCATCTGCATCTCTGTCCGTATAAAAACGCAGATGCTGGTACGAGGAAGAACTATTAAGATCCTGCACCATTTTATACTGAAGATAATCCCGGTCAAATCCCCAATAGGTCCATCCGAAGTTGTAATAATTTACCGGCCGCACCACTACTTTAATTGTAGCCATTTCTTTAGCCTGTTGCATCAATGATCTTATATTTTTATAGCCAGGATAAGCGTTGTTAGATTTTACAAATAAATCATAAGCTTTTCTTGCATAAGGCCGGTTGTTATAATTAAGATAGCTTATTCCTTCATTGTAATATTCTTCTGCAGCATTCAGTTTGGCTTCCCGGATTCGTTGCTCAGGGTTCCACGGATCAGGAATGATTTTACTTAGTACAGCACTGCCTTTGATTTCAATATACAGTTTTTCGGCTACTCCCAGCTGTTTAGATATTTCGATCCAGCGGTCACCTTCATTCATATTGTTATAAGTGTCTTTATTTATATTTTTTCTTGTTTCTGCAGCTTGCTGGTAAGCCTGGGGTAATAGCTTAGCAGCTTCGGCATCATTGGCATTTTTCTTTAACCGTTCAATCAGCTCAAAGACAATTTTATCATCAGCAGTGTACCTTTTTTCAATTTTAGCCCCGGGAGAGCAACTAATATATAGTGTAAGAACAAGTAACCATGCAGTAATTTGTAGATTCATAAGAAGAGTTTAATAAAAACAAAGGTCGGTTCCTGCCTTAGGCGAAATGAGGTAGTGCAAAAATAAAAAAGCCCCTGTTAAAAACAGAGGCTAAAAAATCGCATATGAGAATGGCTGTAGGGGGAGGGATCGAACCTCCACGGAGCAGTTAGTTGTAGCACAAAGTTCAGTGGTCGACCCTGGTCGCTCCTGCATTGCTGCAAAAGCGGCTCTATGCTATATTTATCCTGTTATCTCCACCCCCGAGACAAGAGGGCATGTCTGCCAAAAATTTCATCACCCCACAGTGTTAATAAGAACTTGATGAGACAAATGTAGGGTGATTTGGCAATATGTTCCAAATTTTCTAATAAAAATTTTAAAATTATAGATAATATTTAATAAATTGCTATTTATAGTAAAAAATATCAAAATTCTATTTAAAAATGGCCTCAAAATTAAATCTGGACAAACTCGATCTGCAGATCATCCATCATATGATGGAGAATGCGGAGATATCATATGCAGACCTTGGTAAAAAATTATTTGTGTCGGGAGCTACGATTCATGTACGTATCAAAAAATTACAGGAGGCCGGAGTGGTTAAAGGTACGAGGTTAAAGGCAGACCTCAGGCAACTGGGATACGATGTTATTGCATTCATAGGAATATACCTGAAGGAAAGCTCTCTTTATGATACGGTAGCAAAAGACCTGCAGAAAATTCCGGAGATAGTCCGATTGAATTATACTACCGGTAACTACAGCATGTTTGCAGAAATTGTTTGCAAGGACATTACACAGCTTAGATTTGTATTGCACGACCAGTTGCAGAAGATAAAAGGAATCGAACGTACAGAAACTTTTATTTCGCTGGAGGAGAGTTTCAGCAGAAATGTGAAAGTAATATAATCCCTGCATTACCCGATTGAACTTATTAATGCTGATACATGAAAGAATCTTCCCGTTTTTATTCTTCATTGGGTTTACTGATACTGCTTAATGTTATCATTAAACCTTTTTGGATTTTCGGGATTGACAGGCAGGTGCAGAATATTGTAGGTACTGAAACCTATGGAACTTATTTTTCCCTGCTTGGATTTTCTATTGTATTCAGCTTTTTACTGGATTGGGGATTTACCAGCTTCTTTAACCGGGAGCTGGCAGCTAACAAGACGGCTTATATAAATAAAGCAGGCAGTTTTTTTTTAGTGAAACTATTATTTTCTGTTTTCTATGTACTGGTAGTTTTTGTCGCTGCCTGGTTTGCAGGGGTTGATCATTGGGATATTGCAGGATATGTGGTATTGATACAGGTGTTAACGTCCTTATTCTTGTTTGTAAGAAGCATTATCACGGCAGAACAATGGTTCATTACTGATGCGTGGCTATCTGTAATGGATAAACTGCTTATGATTCTTGTTTGTGGAAGTTTTCTTGTTTTTCCTTCAGTGATTGGCACTATCAGTATTCAGGTTTTTTTAGTAACCCAGGTGGCTTGTACTGCAATGGCCCTGATAATTAGCTCCCTGGTACTGTATAAAAACGGGTATTCATTTTCTTTTCACAAATTCTCTTTACCTGATGCAGGGCTAATAAAATCAGTTCTTCCATTTGGAATGATAGTATTACTGATGTCGGCTCATTACAGGCTGGATGGGTTTTTACTGGAACGATTACATCAGAATGGAGCTTATGAGGCAGGTATATATGCCGGTGCTTACCGGTTGCTGGATGCTGCCAATATGATTGGTTTCCTCCTGGCATCTTTCCTGCTGCCTTTTATAGCCAGGCAGTATAGCCGGGGTAAAAGCATAACAACAGTAGTAATAAACAGCCGTAACCTGCTATTGCTATTTTCCCTGGGAATAAGTATTGTGGTATTTATACTTGCTCCCTGGGTGCAGGAAAAACTGTACCACAATCAAAATGAAACAGCTATAACTGTATTGCAATACTGTTTACCTGCTTTAGTTGGTTATTCGTTGGTACAGGTTTATGGAACAGTGCTGACCGCGACTGGCCATATAATGCCATTTTGCTTTATCGTATTTGTATCGGTCATCATTAATGTTTTGTTGAACTTATTCCTGGCACCATCTTTAGGTGCTTTGGGTAGTTGTTATGCAGCTTTAATCAGTCATTTTTTTTGCGGTATTACGACATTGATTTATGCCAGTATAAAAGAGAGTATCAGGATCGATTTCTTTTCTTTCTTTCTGAATGTTGTCATTGCAGGTATAATGGCCGTTTTTCTTTACTTTGGACAACAATATATAAGGAACAACTGGCTTCTTTTGGCAGGGTTGGCACTAATTATTTTTATTAGTTCGGCAGCTTCAAAATTAATTGTTGTAGATAACTGGAAAATTATTTTTAAACAAACTGATCAATCATAAAAATCTATGCCTGATATTTTTGACCTCATAAAAAACTGGTGGAAACAGGTGCTCCTTGTAGTAGTTGTTTCATTGATTGTTGTTGGTATTATTGTTTATGCCAAACCACTGCAATACGTTTCTGTTACCACGGCAGTACCGGCAAGTACTTATTCATCAGATAAAGCAAAAATATTTAATGACAATGTGCAGCAACTATACACAGCGTTAGGCACACCCGACGATCTTGATGTGATCGTAGGTACAGGCAACCTTGACACTGTCTATACTGTAGTTGCTCAAAATTATAACCTGTGGGATCACTATAAAATGGGCGAAAAAGAAGCTGCTGCCATTTCTAAAGCAGCTTCAATACTAAAAAAGAATTCCAAAGTAATGAAGAGTGAATATGGGGAACTAAAGGTTAAGGTTTGGGATACGGATAAAGAACTGGCTCCCCAGCTGGCTAATTCAATAATGGATCAGTTGCAATCGATTCACCAATACTTACAGGGTGCAGGTAATGAAGCAACACTGAAGGGATTAACATCGGGCCGGGAGCGTTTAAAGGCAAAATCAGATAGTGCCGCACAAGAGAAAAAAATTTTGCTGGAGGAAAAGCTGAAGCAATATGATAACCTGATTACAGAATACCAACTGGTGGTTGACAGCAAACCGCCTGTACTGGTTATAGTGGAAAAAGCCAAAGTTTCTGACTGGCCTGACAGGCCCAGGAGAATACAAGTGCTCATGGCAACAGCTGTACTTGCATTTATTTTTTCTTTATTCCTTGCTTTGATACTAGAAAAAAGAAAAACGACCCGTAAGTGATATTTTTTTCTGAAAAAAAGGAAAATGGGCTTTTTGCTTTGTTTACCGGATTGTTTATCCTGGTAATACTTCTTGCTTTTCTTTCAGATTTGCTTTGGCTGATAGCTATTCCATTAGCCGCATTATTTTTATACGCAGGTTGGCAAAACCGGGATACAGTTTTCTTTTTATTATTGCTGACGCTGCCACTTTCTTTCGAGTATAATTTTTCACCCACGTTAGGAACTGATATTCCGGATGAATCTTTAATGTTGCTGACATGCTTTTTCTTCTTTGCCTACTGGCTTTACACTCCCCAATCAGTTTCCGGAAAAGCATGGGCACATCCATTGTTTTTTTTACTCTTGGGTATGCTTGGCTGGATGTTGGTGACGGTCATATTCTCCACTGATTCGTTTGTGTCAATAAAGTTTTTGCTGGCGAAGGCCTGGTATGTTGGTGCCTTTGTACTGGCTCCTTTAATAGTGTTTCGAAATAAAGAAAGAATTGTGATGGCCGCTAAACTGATTATCTGCTCTATGCTTTTGGTCACAATCATTGCCTTGATAAGGCATAGTAACAACAGTTTCAGTTTTGCAACTATTAATGAATCAGTTTCCCCTTTTTTCCGTAATCATGTGAATTATTCTGCGATGCTGGTCTGCATAGTGCCGGTATTGATTGCCTTTTGGAAGCTTACAAAAACAGCTACGTTGAAATGGTTATTTGCAGTAGCTATTATGATTTCGCTATCAGCATTGTTCTTTTCTTATGCAAGGGGTGCATGGCTGGCTCTTATTAACGGGATTATTACTTATTGGTTGATTGAAAAGAAAGTTTTGGCGTTCGCTTATGTGGTGTTTATAATAACTGCCATAGCTACTGTTTTTTGGCTGAAAAGTAATGACCGCTATCTCCGTTATGCCCACGATTACCAGACAACCATTTTCCATAAGAATTTTAGTGAACACCTGGTAGCTACCTATAAATTAAAAGACGTTTCTACGGCAGAACGCTTCTATCGCTGGATTGCAGGAGTGAGGATGATAAAAGATAAGCCGTTAACCGGCTATGGCCCAAATACATTTTATGATAATTATAAACCCTATGCAGTACCGGCTTATAAAACATGGGTAAGTGACAATAAGGAACACTCAACGATACATAATTATTTTCTGCTAACAGTTATTGAGCAGGGCTATCCCGGTTTGGTTTTTCTGGTACTTCTTTTAGGAGCGATGCTTTATTATGCCCAGTTTTTATTTCACAGGATAAAAGATGAATTTTATAGAACAACAGCTTTAACAATCGGGGTAATAATTGTTATGATTATTACAGTGAATTTGTTAAGCGACCTGGTAGAGACAGATAAAATCGGAAGTCTTTTCTTTTTGTGCCTTTCTATTTTGATTATGACTGATATTAATACACGATCAGATTCTCCCCCTGACATTCAGCGCATCTCTTAAACCATTTCCTAAAAGGTTAAAGGCAAGAACTAATAGCATAATGGCAAATCCCGGGGCTAAAGCCAGCATAGGATTTTGGGTGATAATGAAATTATAATTCTCCTTTATCATCAGCCCCCAGCTGGGCATAGGTGGTTGTACTCCCACACCTAAAAAACTAAGACCGGCTTCAATAACAATGGCGGATGCGAAATTAGAGGCGGCGATTACCATTACCGGACCCATAATATTCGGCCAGATATGTCTTACTATTGTTCTGAAGTTGGAAAAGCCAAGAGCTCTGGTTGCTTCAATATATTCCAGTTCCCTTACTCCAAGTACCTGGCCTCTTACCAGCCGGGCCACATTTACCCACATAGTTAGTCCTACAGCAATAAATACCTGCCAGAAACCTTTGCCCAGTGCTAAAGTGATGGCAAATACCAAAAGTAAAGTAGGTATGCTCCAGATGACATTGATAAACCACATGATCACATCATCCACTTTGCCACGGTAAAATCCGGCCAGTGAACCCAGGATCAAACCAATGCTCAGTGAAATAATAACGGTGATCAAGCCTACACTTAAACTTACCCTTGTACCAACGATAATACGACTCAGAATATCCCTCCCATATTTATCGGTTCCTGTGATGAATTTTTTTGTAATAACAGGTGTTGACGCCGTTTGGGAAATATGATAGGCCAATCTTTCGCTTACGCCTTCATCAATATATTTCTGAACAATGATGCTGTCTGCTTTTTGTTCATGACTTACAACCGGAATATAGTAGTAAACATCTTCCTTACCCGAAACCAGTTGATGCACAAAACCGGTAGCGACAACATCTTTTTCTTTTTTTACTTTGATAAAATCCTGTTGATATCCCGGTTTTTCGCCACCAATTTCTAAAATGATACGATTGGCATAGGGAGAGGAATCGGAAGCAATAAAATAGGCGAAAATGGCGATCAGCACAGCCAGTATAATTATAATCAATCCAAAGATGGCGCCTTTGTTCTTCTTCAGTCTTCGCCATGCAGCAGCCTGGAATGATTGGGATTGGCTCATACGGGGAAAGATACTCATTTTACTTTTCTTTCTTTCCAGTCATACTTACCAAACTGGCCAAAAAGACCGGAGCTGATAGTGTATAGGATATGAAGAGGTTGAAAGAAAAAGAAATACTTCATTAGTGATTGCTTCTTGTAGAATCTGGCAACAGCCGCAACAAAAGTGAATTCAATCATAGTTTTTGCAATCCACAGACCTGCCAGGTACAACCAATAATGCCAGCACCAAAATCCGGCAATTGCCAATGCCGGAAATGAAAGATTGAAAAGGTAAACAAGCAGCAGTACTGCAATAATCCTTTTATCATCATAATTTTTGGCTTTACTGGCCCAGCGGATACGCTGATTGAAAAATGTTTTCCATGTTTTCATCGGCTGTGTGGACACGACAGCGGCTTCTGATTTCAGGTAATGTACTTTACCGGGGTATAGCTTCCATATTTTGTGCATCAACAGCATATCATCTCCTGAAGCGATAGTGTCAATACCGGAAAAACCATTTACTTCATAAAAGGCCTTTCTTTCATAAGCAAGATTCGCCCCGTTGCACATAGAATGAATATTTCTATATACAGAAGCAGCTGTAATTCCCTGGAGCACTAAAAAGTCCAGCGCCTGGAAAATTTGTAGTATCGAGTTGTTGTTGACGAATACAACAGGGGCTGCAATAAAAACAGAGTTCTTTTCCTGTTTAAATGCTGACAGCCCTGATAGCCATCCGGGACCAGGAATACAATCTGCATCCGTGGTAACAATCATCTCACCTGTTGCTGCAGCAATTCCTGTTTCAATCGCTTTCTTTTTATAGGAATTGATATTGTTTTCTTTCAAGAGTATCAGCTTAGCAAATAAGAATTGCTGAACAACACTTGACGTTCCATCTGTCGAATGATCATCTACTACAATTATTTCCGTTAAGTGTTCCGGGTAATTTTGTTGTTGTAATGCTTTCAGCAGCAGGCCTATATTTTCTTTTTCATTTCTTGCCGGAATAATAACACTGATCCTTGTTTGAGGAGAAGGATTGGCAGAGGTATAATCAGGAATAGATCTCCAGGCCAGCCAATAATAAACTATAAGGCAGCCATAAATAATAAATAACAGTATGGCGGTATACAATAAGGTCATGCAGTTGAACAAAGCTAATATCAGTGCAGCAAAGCCGGCAGAATTTCTTCTATGTGCTTTTCATGTAGTACCTGGTGCCCGGAATGGATAACCGAAAGTGTACAATACTGTTCGATCCCTTTTCTGAATTTCTCACCTACTTGTGAAAGAATGATACGATCATGCTGGCCATATATTAATCGCACAGGCGTTTTATTTGCCCGGATATAATTTTTTATGCTGTGCAGATCAGGTTTTATTTTTCTCAAGGTTGTCCATCTTGTATAAAGTAATCGCCGCACTTCTTTATCTCCTATATAATAATTGACGAACTTAAAAATACTGGTATTTACAAGTTTCAACCGGTTCATCAGCTTTAGTAACCCAAAAAACCAACCCGGTTTTTTCATAGTAAAGGCAAAGAACTTATTGCCGGCCCATGTTTGTGTGGCCAACCAATACCAGAAGTTTACTTTAAGCCCGTCAGGGGCAAGCAGGACAAGTTTTTCTATCCTTTCGGGGGATGCCTGGTACAAGCTCAGGGCCATCCTTCCTCCCAGGCTAAAACCAATAAGCGTAAGAGCAGGATTGCGATTACCGGTAATTTCCTGAATGATTTGCAGAAGATCAGCATGAGTGAAGATGAACCCCTCTTTCCATTCTGTTTTACCATGAAAGGGCAGGTCTACCGAATAGAAAGTATATTGATTACCAACGTATTTTGCCATAAAGCTGAACATTGTTGCATCTTCTCCATAGCCATGAAAGCAGACCGCTGTTTTCGGTCCGGAGCCAAAACGGTAAAACCGGATAGTAGAATTTTTATAGCTATGCAGCTGGAGTTCCATTTTATAGGGACAACAAAGATTTTAAAGAAAATTAAGTTGGCCATTCCAAATATAATATTAATTTTGGATAGTTGCACAAACAACTATATGCCAAACAACCAATTTAAAAAGGGAGAGCTATACAGCTTTATTACCGGGAAAGCTTCCACTGCTATTGCCAGAAGATTGCAAAAAAAATTCAATACCGCAGGATTGAATATCACGATTGAACAATGGAGTGTGTTGTATCATTTATGGAAACAAGAGGGTATCAGTCAGCAGGAATTATGCAATGCAACTTTCCGTGACAAGCCAAGTATTACCCGTTTAGTAGATAATCTCGAAAAGCTTAACCTGGTTAAACGGGTGGCTTCTGAGCATGACAGGCGAATTAATTTGATATACCTCACTAAGCAGGCACAAAAACTGCAGGAGGAAACCATGGCATTGGCGGATGAAACATTAAACGAGGCACTGGAGACCGTGCCAACAGATAAAGTAGATATCTGTAAAGAGGTATTGCAAATCGTATATGACAACCTTAAATAATATTCAACTGTATTAATAAAATTTTAAACCTATTCATTATGAGTACTGCAGCAGATGTAAAAAAGGCACTGAAAGGGGGTGAATGGCTGATCAAAGAATCATCTTCTTTTGAAACCTTTATTCCGGAAGATTTTTCAGAAGAGCAGCTGATGATCCGTGATATGTGTAACCAGTTTCTTGATGCGGAAATCTATCCTAACCTGGATCGTATTGATGCACTGGAGCAGGGACTGATGAAATCTTTGGTTACAAAGGCTGGTGAACAAGGGCTGCTGGCCACTTCATTTCCTGAACAATATGGCGGGCTGGGAAAAGATTTTGTTACATCAACTATTATTAATGAATACCTCGGGGCAGGTCATTCTTTTTCTGTAGCTATTGCCGCACACACCGGTATCGGCACATTGCCCATATTATATTTTGGTACTGATGCACAAAAAGAAAAATATATTCCAAAGCTGATAACAGGAGAATGGGCAGGGGCTTACGGTCTTACAGAGCCTAATAGCGGAAGCGATGCTTTGGGCGCAAAAACTACGGCGAAGCTGAGTGATGATGGAAAGTATTATATACTCAACGGACAGAAATGCTGGATCACCAATGGTGGTTTTGCACAGATATACACAGTGTTTGCCAAAGTGGATGGTGATAAATTTACCGGTTTTATTGTAGATCGGGGAACAGAAGGATTTACGCAAGGTCCCGAAGAGAATAAAATGGGTATCAAGGGTTCTTCTACGGTTCAGTTATATTTCCAGGATTGTAAAGTACCGGTAGAAAATTTGTTAGGGGAAATAGGGAAAGGACATAAGATCGCTTTTAATATTTTAAATATCGGCCGTTTGAAATTATGTGCTGCGGCCCTGGGTGGTGCAAGAAAGTCCTTGAGCGGAACAGTGGAGTATGCCAAAACAAGGGAACAGTTCAAACAACCGATCTCAAATTTTGGTGCTATTAAACATAAGCTGGCAGAAATGGCTATTAAGGTTTTTGTCGCAGAATCTGCCTTGTATCGTACAGCTAAATGGATTGATGAAAAGGAACATGAATTACTATCAGCAGGAAAGCCTTTCAGTGAGGCACTACTTGGTGGCGCAGAAGAATATGCCATCGAATGTGCTATGCTGAAAGTGTATGGCAGTGAAGTATTGGATTATGTAGTGGACGAAGGGGTGCAGGTGCATGGAGGTAATGGGTTCAGCGCCGAGTATAATATTTCTAGGGCTTACCGTGATAGCCGGATCAACCGTATTTACGAAGGAACCAATGAGATTAACCGGTTGCTGGTTTTAGATATGACACTAAAGAGGGCAATGGGAGGCCGTTTAGACCTGATGGGTCCGGCCATGGCTGTTCAAAAAGAACTGATGAGCATTCCTGATTTTGGTGCAGAAGATGAAACGGCATTTGCGAAAGAAAGAAAACTGGTTGCCAATCTTAAAAAAGCCATCCTGATGACATCCGGCGCTGCTGTACAAAAGTTAATGATGAAAATTGAAAATGAACAGGAAGTGCTGATGAATATTGCTGATATGGCAATTGAAACATTTAATGCAGAGAGTGTGTTGTTGCGTGTAATGAAGCTGGTGGAGCAAAAAGGCGAAACTGCCTGCCAGGATCATTTGGATATAATGAGAACTTATCTGTATGATGCAGCTGATAAAGCAAATAAATCGGGTAAGGATGCTGTTAATTCTTTTGCTGACGGAGACGAACAAAGAATGATATTGATGGGTTTAAAGCGGTTTACAAAAGCAGAGCCTTTCAACGGCAAAGATGCGAGAAGAAGGATTGCTGATAAGATGATCGCAGAAGGGAAGTATTGTTTTTAATTCCACTGGTCTCTGTCAAAGTCAAGAATGGCTGTTCTTAAAGGGGCAGCCCTTTTTGTTTCTGTATATATTGTTGAAAGCTCTTTACGGGTCACCTTCAACTCCTGCAACTTTTGTATACGTTTTCTTTCAATAGTAAGCCCTATACACATGATTATCGACGACAGAGAGGCCGCAATAAAATAGATCAGGAAGGTATCATTCATATATTGTTCATTTACTTTTCCGTCAGCCCCGATATGGGCTTTGAAAATGTAATACATGAGATAAATGATGGTGTAGCAGCCATATCCGAATAACAATGAAGAGATGATAACAGCTTTTCCTGTCGCTTTGCGGTTTTCAATAGCCAGCTTCGCATGACGGATAAAAAAGTACATACATAACGCAAAAACGATAAGCAAGCCGGGTCCCATAGTAATTGTTACAGCATCAATATTAAGACCGATCGTTACCAGTACTATTATTTCAAATAAAACGAAAACCGAAGCAAGCACTTTCATTTTTTGGGTAAAGGCTTTTGAAGTGCTGAAATAAGTCAGAAAAATAATCATCAGCGGGGCGTCCATTATATTGTTGAATAGGCCCCAGTAATATTCAACAGACTGACTTGCATTAATATAGTTTTCAGTTAGTAAATTATATATTAATACAGAGCTGTAATAAAACAATAATACGGGGAAACTCCTGTAACCACCCAGCCGAAGGATGAGAATTAAAATTATCGGGGCAAGCAGGGCAAAAGAAGAAACAAAGCCCATAATGGAATTCCAGGTCATAGTCTATTGGTTTTTTCTTAGGATACAGGTTCAGCTGGTAATCGCCTGGTTGCGATTCCGTCTGCAATATTAACGAGACTTGAATACATATAGTGCTTACATAGAAGTCTTTGTGCTAAAATTCAGTAAAACTGGTATAGGGTCTCGTATTATTACGGAGCAGTCATTAAGAGGGTTTTTATGTTATCTTTCTGGTATGATACGATTTTGCTGTTTAATCTTCTTTTTTGGATTGCTTTCGGGTTATTCTCAACCTGTACCAAATAATTTTATAACAGGGAAAACAACCGGGACTTTACCATTCCTGGAGTATGGGTTGGGTATTGACCGGCTTGGTGGTGCTAAAATGACTTATCTCGATACAGGCATCCTTATCAAGGTGGTGGACAGTACAGTTATTAATTACAAAGTGCAATTGTCCAGAGATCATTTTGCTTATTTACCTAAATTAAATTTCCGCAGAGAAAATGGGATAAAGATGCTGCCATACTATCTGTCGAATAGCTGGAGAGTTTCAGGAGACGATACTTATGATTATGTAACTGTTACCCTCGATGAACGACTTCCCTATAAAAGCATGCAACAGATTAATCCATCTAAGATCGTTGTTGACATCTTTGGTGTTACCAGCAATACTAACTGGATTACCCAATTATCGACTACAGAAGAAGTGAAGAATGTGTATCATGAACAAACTGAAGATGATGTTTTCAGGGTAATAATAGAACTAAAGAATAAGCAGCATTGGGGATATAGTATTTATTACCAGGAAAAAAAGCTGGTGATCAGGGTGAAAAGACAACCAGCAGAACTGGAATTAAAAAATCTGAAGGTAGCTGTAGATGCCGGACACGGAGGCGATAATAATGGCGCCACGGGAGTTACAACAAAAATCCTTGAGAAAAACTATACTTTGCTTTTTGCCAGGCAACTGGAAAGATTGCTACTGGATGAAGAAGCGAATGTTTTTATGACCAGGGATAAGGACACTTCACTCAGTATGCCTGACAGGATCATGATGCTGCAAAAAGAAGACCCTCATTTTTTGATAAGTATTCATCTTAATTCTTCTGCAAAAGACAGTATAAAAGGTACCAGCACTTACTACAGGCACATAGGTTTCCGGCCCTTATCCCAATTTATTTTAAAAGACCTGCTGGAGTTAGGATTGAAAGAATTTGGAAATATCGGCAGCTTCAACTTTGCATTAAGCGGGCCAACGGAGTACCCTAACTGTCTTGTTGAGGTGGCATTTCTTAGTAATAAGGAAGACGAGCAATTGATCCTTGACCCGGAATTTCATAAAGCAGTAGCAGTCCAGATTGTTGCAGGTATAAAAGAATGGCTGAAGTATTGTAAGAATGATTAATCTTCCGGTGGGAAAGGCTCGCCACGGTGACAGGTTTTACAAGTAATGGTATTCAGGTATTCAGGTTTTATGTTCTTGTCAAAATAAAAATGCTTTTTGTTTATCTCGATGGTCATCAGCATCATTTCTCTTGCATTTTCTTTCATCGGCTCAGCGTCAGATGCATAATCAAAATCTCCGGGGAAGACTTTTTGTTTAACGTGACAGAAATCGCATTTTACACCAAGCGCTTTGTTATAAGTTTGCATAATGCTGTCAAGTTTTTCATCGCTGATATCTTTGGGCAGTACTTTCAGGTTCCTTTCTTTTTGATGAGGAGCCTGTACCGCTGCTACTCCAAGCAGAACAAATATTGAAAGGCCCGTAATTGCTATTATTTTATTCCTGTACATATTATTACCGGTTTGACGCTTTTATAAGTGTATAGGTGGTATCTGAAAAAATTATTTTTTGATCCATCGTTCAAAAAACTCATAGGTTCTCAGCATCTGATCTATCCGCTGCCGGTTATTACCGCTCCTGGTGAGCTCATGAGTAGCGGCAGGATGACGTATATACTCTACCGGACGCCCCAGCACTTTTAAACTCTTGTATAACATTTCACTTTGAACGAAACCGGTTCGCCGGTCATTATCTCCATGAAAAATGATGTAAGGGGTTTTAATGTTTTGTACATAATTAATCGGGGATTCTCTTTCTAGTGTTGCCCTTGTAGTTGCATCCCAGGGGTAACCTCCAAAATAGTTAGGGACTAGTCTCCATGCATTACCCTCTCCAAAAAAAGTGGCCAGGTCGTACACACCACGCTGCGAGCAGGCTGCAGCAAAACGCTGATCATGTGCAATGATCCATGCCACAAGATAACCGGCGTATGAACCTCCTGTAACCAGCAGTTTTGTTGTGTCTGCCCAGCCTCCGGCAACAGCTTTATCCAAAGCCTTCAATACATCACTGGTGGGGCCAGCACCCCAATCATTAATATTACCTCTCAAAAAATCTAACCCATAACCGCCGCTGCCACGGGGATTGCAATACACCACTCCATAACCTTTACTGCAGAAATACTGGTATTCGTGCCACATACTGCTTTCGCCAGGTCCCCACATAGCCGAAGGGCCTCCGTGAATTTCTAACAACAGCGGATATTTTTTCCCCTGCTCATAGTTGGCTGGTTTCATAACCCAGTATTCGATCTCCATTCCTTTCTCATTTTTGAAGGTATATTTTTCAGGGAAGCTTAGTTTTTTATTTACAATCCATTCTGTATTGAAATTGCTGATTCGTTTTTGATTTTTGGCTGTTGCATCTGCCACATATATTTCAAAAGGATTGGCTACTTCTGTTTTAACAAATACCAGTTTATTTCCTGTTATATCAAAACTTCCAATGCCCTCATTATAATCGGTAAGCCGATCTATTCTTATATTCTTGTCTCTTTCCTTGAGTGCACTTAACGGAGGATACATCGTCCATCCGCTACTCAAGTCAACTCTGTACATTGGTTGTCCGCCGTTACTTTGTGTAGTGAAATAAATATACTTTTCATCATTGCTCCAGGTGATATTTCCCTTGTTTCTGTCGAATGGGATATCAAATTTATCCTTTACAGTACCATTAAGAGGAATAATTGCCATTTGAGGAACACTGACAAATGAGGTATTACCATATTGAAAGGCCAGCCATTTGCCCGATGGTGATATTCTTGGCGAATTGAAGTTCTTGTCTTTTTCTCCTAATACTTTTCTGAAATGGGTGCCGTCGGTATTCACCATGTATATTTCACTTTCTAGTGCCCGGTCAGGATGTTGTAATGAATCCATATTGCCTGTAAGGATCAATTGTTTGCCATCCGGCGAGAAATCTGCAGAGCTATAGCGATAAAAACCTTTAGTAACAGGAACTGGTTTTGCGTCAGGCTTAAGATCAATAAGGAAGTAGTGATTAAAGCTCATTTCTGCATTGATGTCCATTTCATCCAGGAAATTCAATTTATTAAATACCCGGGCTTTTTTATCAGCGGTATTATTCTCCAGGTAAGCCCTGATTTCTTCTAAACTTCCATCCGGATCAGCTTTAGCTCCTGTGGGAGTCAATTGCTGGTTCTTGTCAAAACCTGGTTTTTCAAATGGCCATTTGGGTATTTCTTTATTAGCATTGAGCAGAGAATCTTTCAGGAGTTCTTTGAAAGGAATGCTGGCTGCAAACAAGATTTGTTTTCCATCCGGACTCCATTTCGGACTACCTGCCCCGTATTTATATTTTGTAAGCTGCATAGCTTCACCGCCATCCAGTGGCAGGAGAAATATTTGTGACTTACCATCAACTGAACGAACAAATGCAATTTGTTTTCCATCAGGGCTGAATACCGGTTGAGAGGAATTCTCTTTTGCAGTTAATTGTTTGGGATATGAATGACCATCTGTATTTACCATCCAGACATGGTTTACATATTTATGTTCCAGCTTATTGTCTCCATCAGGTTCTATTGAAGTAACGGTGAAAACTGCTTTATTGCCATCTTTGCTCATGTTAACACCAGCAATAGATTTTATCTTCAGCATATCAGTTACCTTAACCGGCTCTTTTCCGTTTTGGGAAAAAGAAACAATCGCTGGTAAAAAAATTATAAGGAAGACCATTAATTTTCTCATGCTGTAGATTTTGGTTGCTGAAAATACGATTTGATCATGGTTTCCGGTAATGGTAAGTGATGAAAGGCTATCTTCTCTACATTTGGGGACTAAAAGTCTATATATGAGTACAATGGTAAAAGAATTCAATGATTATCGCACCAGGATGAACGAGGTTATTCTAAGTAAGAATAATCTTGTTATTAAACGATTGTGGAACCTTGATACGAATACTTATGCAGAAGGGGTGCTGGATGTAAAAACTAAAGAATTACTTGGCCTTGTGGCCAGCATGGTACTTCGCTGTGATGATTGTATCAAATATCACCTGGGTAAAAGCCACGAACTGGGGGTGACCACAGAGCAGATGTACGAGGTTTTTGCGGTAGCCAATATTGTTGGGGGTACTATCGTTATCCCTCATACCCGGAGGGCAGCAGAGTACTGGGAAGAGCTGGCAAATGATAAGAATTAGCCTTTTGGAGTATAAAAATCATGAATTTCCGTTCAGTATCCGATACTGATATTCATTAAATTTGCCTGAATCTATTTTTTATGAGTGAAGTAACGATAGCTCCTGCCCTGACTGCTAAAGATTTTGCCACCGACCAGGAAGTTCGCTGGTGCCCCGGATGCGGGGATTATTCCATATTGGCACAGGTACAAAAAGTAATGCCCACACTAGGAATACCTAAGGAGAACATTGTGTTTATTTCAGGAATCGGTTGCAGCAGCCGCTTTCCTTATTATATGAATACCTATGGGATGCACTCTATACATGGCCGTGCAGCCGCAATTGCTTCCGGGTTGAAAGCATCAAGACCAGAGCTAAGTGTATGGATCGTTACAGGTGACGGGGACAGCCTGAGTATCGGGGGTAATCATACTATTCATATTCTGCGGAGAAATTTTGATGTCAATATTTTACTGTTTAATAACCAGATCTACGGATTGACTAAAGGACAATATTCTCCCACTTCGGAAGAACATAAGATCACCAAGAGCACACCGATGGGAAGTATCGATCACCCATTCAATCCGGCCGCTTTGGCACTTGGTGCTGATGCCACTTTCGTAGCCAGGACAATGGACCGGGATCCCAAACATCTGCAGGCTATGCTGCTGAGAGCAAACGGACATAAAGGGGCTTCTTTCCTGGAGATATACCAGAACTGCAACATCTTTAATGATGGCGCATTTGAGATCTTTACAGAGAAGGGAACTAAACTGCAGGAAACACTTTTCCTGGAGCAGGGCAAACCACTAGTGTTTGGTGCTAATAATGATAAAGGAATAAAACTGGATGGTTTCAGACCTGTAGTGGTGGATCTTTCTGCCGGCCAAAGTGCAGATGAACTATGGGTGCATGATGAACAGGATATTTACAAAGCACAGATACTAACCCGCATATTTGATGATCCTCATAAAGATGGTCATTTACCAAGACCTTTTGGAGTGTTCTATCAAACAAACAGAACCTGCTATGAAGATGCAATGGCCGCACAAATAGAAGAGGCAAAATCAAGAAAACCGGCAGATTTGGATAAGCTGCTAAAGGGAAATGAAGTGTGGACGATTAATTGAGTATTAAAATAGGTTATATGGAATGGGTTGTACCGAAAGGTATAACCCATTTTTGATTTCCGTTAACTTTATATAGAATAAAGCATTTTTATTAAAAAGGGGATTTAATTTTTTCCATAGTGATATACGTTTTATTAATTGCAAAATATTTGGTAAACCTTACCAAGGATAACCTGCCTATAAAAAAGTTTCTTTTTGTTGTTATTGCTCATATAAGCCTTACTTTATATAGTCAGACAAGCATGCCAATTTCAGTACAAAAGGCAATAAATCATGAGTTAAAGAGTTGGATATCCTGCTTATCTGGATGTACTACAAGTAGTTTTCATATTTCAGATACGACTCAAATGAGACAGGCTAACGGTGAAGAGTTCGCTGAGTTGGATTCCTTTTTTGCCATATACAAGCCCCTTATCAATTTTTCCCCTGACAAGAGGTATTTTGTTGATAGTTATAGCTACCAGTTAAACTTGGAGAGAAAGGGGGATCATTTTGCGGCTAATGTTGAAGTGGATCAGCAGGTTTTTTTATACGACACGAAAAATGAGTTATCCTATTCTCTTTTTTTTGGAGGTACTGAAAGATGGATTGATGAGGAAATCTGGCTGGGTAATGATACCCTGGTATTAGCTGGAATCGAAAAAGATGAGAAGGCTACCCGGCACCCTATTTTCTATATAGTAAATATTTCGACTGGTGAAATTATTCAGTATTCCTGCACAAACCTATTGTGCATCCAGCGTATTGATTATGGATCACCTCGGTTGAAAAAAATGAAAATTGAAGGTTTGTGATCAGGCTTTAGCCATTTCTTTTCCAGCATTTGCAAACACTTTCTTTTCTTTCCTCTCGTACCACCACTTCGGGACAGTTTTTTTCATCATTGTATCAATGCTGCGCATACCCAATAAATTCCAGGCGCCCTGTAGTTTTCCGCCCAGAGATGGCTGCATGGCGCGGAGGCTCATAGCAAAGCCACTGTCGAGGTATTCCATATGATGCCAGTAACCAGCAGGCATAAACAAGGTATCCCCGGGCTGTAATATAAAATCAAGCCCTTCAGCCAGTTTTAATGCCGGGAACTTTTCGTAATCAATGCTTCCGTCTACATAATAGTTTGAAAAATCGGCAAGGCTCAGCACTTCCCAGGGTTTGCGGTATAATTTGTATTGCTCTTTGAATGGAAACATCAATACCCGTTTACGTCCGCCGAACTGGGTGTGCAGTATATGCGACATATCAATATCAAAATGCATGTGTGTAATGCTGCTGGCGCCACCGGTAAACAGCATCGGGTATTTTTTTACAAAACCCTTCATCAGGTGCTCGGGCCAGGTAAAATCATTGATCAACTGCGGGGCATGATCAAAGATATTGAACAGGAAAATCCGCCATGCAGCAGGGCCACTGCTGATCATGTCTATATATTCGCCGAAGGTTTTGTAATCGTCAGCTGTGTTAATGGGGGTGTAGGCGTCGCTTTTTACATTGTTATACAGCGGTACTTTTTTCTGACCGACCAGTTGCTTGAAATAACTCCAGTTCCATTTGGTATAAGCGGGCCATTCTTTGGCAAGGTTTCTTATAACAACGGGGATACCGGGTTCATAAAATTCTTTTTTGAATACCTCAGGTTCAATAGAATCAAAAAAGACAACCGGTTTTAATTGCATAATCAGCGGCTTAATTATCGGCCAAATTACAAATTGTAAGGCAAATACCAACAAGCTGGAAATATTTGTTAAACACAGTTTTTAAAAGAACGATTGCTAATGTTATTAAAGATTCATCCTGTCAACCCACAACCCCGCCTCATTAAGCAAATTGTTGAAAGTTTGCAAGAGGGAGGTATAATCATTTATCCCACTGATACGGTCTACGGGTTAGGCTGTGATATCTTACAACAAAAGGCCGTGGAGAGAATTTGCCGCATCAAAAAGGTAGACCCCAAAAAAGCACAACTGTCTTTTGTATGCAGCGACCTGTCTCACCTCAGTGATTATGCTAAACCATTGTCAAACCCTGTCTACCGGCTGCTGAAAGACCATTTGCCAGGGCCCTATACTTTTATTTTACCTGCCAGTAAAATGGTTCCTAAAATCTTACAAAGTAAAAAAGACACTATCGGGTTAAGAATTCCGGCAAATACTATTGCGATGGCCATCATTAAAGAACTGGGTCGCCCAATACTCAGTGCATCGTTGCCCGGAGAAATGGTAGAAGACTATACTGACCCTGAAGTGATGTATGAGAATTTCAGGAATGAAGTAGACTATGTGATTGATGGTGGTATCGGCGGAATGACCCCCTCTACTGTTGTTGATTGCACAGGAGATGAACCAGTGCTGATACGAGAAGGGCTGGGAGAGTGGGCAGAACAGTAAAGGGAATAAAAAAGACTGCTGTTGCAATTATCAACAGCAGTCTTTGCAAATCTCTTCTTTTACTGTTTTACAAAAGAACTTTTATATTCCCATTGACCACATTGAATTTTTAAATGATACATACCGCTGCTAATCACCGGCAGCTGAACCTGCTGTGATTGATAGGACATTGTTTTCTGCATAATTAGTTTTCCCGCCATGTCATGAATGGTTATAGTGATTTTATCCAACGGGGCATTACCAACCTGTATATTCAGCTGGCTTTGCACTATCGTGGGATATACTTTATTAATAAATAGCAGCATGCCATCTGGAGTAATGCGTATAGTATTTGAAAAAGTGAACCGGCTATCAATATCTGTCTGCCGTATACGATAGAATACTGATCCAAGTGAAGACGAAACTGCCGAATCAAAATAATCATAGGAAGTAGTATGGGTGGAATTACCGCCAATATGCTGTGTGGGTACAGTTGCCACATCGGTAAACTGCTGTTGACCGGTTTGATAATAACGCTGTATGGTGAAATGATCGTTATTAATTTCTGTTTCTGTTTTCCAGCTAAGCTTTGCGCCGTTATTCTGCCATTGACCACTGAGTACAAATCCTGTAACTGGCAGTGGATTACCTGGTGAAGACAATGTCCAGCGGGAAAAATCAGTGATTCCGGTTTTTTCTATATAATTGTTTATGTCATCCCTTGCGGTAAAGCCCTCATTGTTCCAGCTTGTGGTATTATCGCTTTTCCATAACATTAAAATATTCTCAGCTAATCCGTTCAGCTCCGCGTCAAAGTATTGAAATCGTAAAGTAGCATTCAGTCCTGTATTGTTCGCCGGGGAAATATCGTAGTAGCGCTGGATACTGTTGCCGGCGCCAGTTCCGTTTGTTTGTGACAGGTGCCCGCGGCGAATAGTTGTTGTACCAAGGTTTGTGCCGCTTGTAATAATGGCGCCCAGATTACCGGCATTAATTGCGGAGGGTGCATTTAATGTATTGGTAGTTTCTACATAACCGCCAACAGGCCCGATGATGCGACTGGTTTCCGATTCACCATTAAGCAAAGCTGTTGGCTGAAGAAAGATATTATTATTGTTTAAATCAATAAGACCTGAGGTAAATGTAATGCCCGAGCCAATTGCAATATTTTGCTGCAGAGAAATTTTGGCAACTCCGGTTTTGGCAATTTGAAGAATATCAAACAAAGGGGCATTAACTCCTGAAATAGTATTATTGGCAG
>JAKQEA010000085.1 GCA_029558715.1 Bacteroidota bacterium
GTTGCCAGGGAGTTATTCACCGATGCTGCAAGGGACTTTGTCAATTCTTTTGCTTATGACCCCTATAACAGGTTCTTGTATTATATTTCTGAGAATATAGCAGTAGACCCCAATAACAGGGAATTAAAACGCTATAGTTTAGACACAGAAACATCCTCGGTTGTTATGGCTGATATGCAAGCAACTTTAGGCATACCAACATTTGAGTATGGTATAGAATCAGCCGGGGCGGCTTTTTATGACGGGGCTCTATATATTGGTGTTGAGGGTGGCAAGTACAACCCCAGTGGTACTTCTAATGACAGAACCAGGGAAACTATCATCTGGCGGATTGATTTTGATGGAAGTAATAACCCTGTTTCTGCATACCAGATTTTTGCACAGGACCATTACCTGAATGCGTCCAATACAGCTATTCATGACTGGGGTGATTTTATAATGAAGAACGGAGTGATTTATAATTATAATACGGCAAGGAATGGCGGCAATTATAGTCAGAGTAAATACCAGCATTATGATCTTATGACAGGCCAGATGCTTGCGGTATATAATAACCCGGGAACCACATCATGGAATGGTCAGTCAGCCATGACCTGGTCTGGAAATCTTTATTACTTCCGGGATAATGGAGCTGGTAATTCCGGAATTGGCACTTACAATGAAGCAGGTGTTAATGGAGCAATAACTAATATAACTGTGGCAAGCGGTCCGGCCTGGCCGGGTAATGCAGGTGATGCATCGGATCCTTTCCGTCCAAAATGTGATTTTGGGGATGCTCCTGCTACTTATGATCCATATGCTGACCCTGCCACACAAAGTCCGGCTGTGCATGAAAGAACAGATAGCATAAGACTTGGCGCAACATGGAACCTTGAATATTGGAAAAGAGGAACAACTGGTACTGATGATACAGATGATGGCATTCCTTCTCCAGCTATATTGCCGCCGGGAGCAGGCAGCAGCTATGTAGTACAGGTTTCGGCTTACAATAACAGTGGCGCCGATGCTACCATGATTGCCTGGCTGGATTATAATGGTAACGGAACATTTGATGCCGCAGAAGCTGTTTCTCCGATAACAGTACCCTCATCGTCTTCAGCACAAAATTTCTGGCTTTTCTGGCCCAGTTCTCCAAATACATTTTCTAACGGTCAATACACTTACCTGCGGGTTCGTATTACGTCTGCTTCAGCCAGTATGACAACATCGCATGCAACTGGTTTTTTCACAAATGGTGAGGTAGAGGATTACAGGATATTGGTAGATAATTTCCCCCTGGCTACTCATTTGTTAAACTTTGATGCAGTAACTCAGGGTAAGAAGGTAAAGCTGAACTGGAGTGCTACAGAGGATGCGGGCACATTGGGCTATGAAATTGAGAGAAGTAATGATAACATTTCATGGAGTAAAATAGAAACAGTACATGCAAATGGTGCCAGCGGAACATTCAGTTATGAATCTTTTGATGCCAGTCCTTTTAAAGGGGTTTCTTATTATCGTCTGCGATTAATTGAAAGTTCGGGAATGAACAGGTTTAGCCCGGTTAAAAAAGTTATCATTAAGGATCTTGAATCTGTATTAACTGTAGCACCTAATCCTGCAAAAGATAATCTTACCATCCGTTTTGAATCAATTGAAACAGGAGATATGGAAATAAATATCCTGGATATGCAAGGCAGGATGATGCTTTCGAAAAAGCAAAGAATAACTACAGGATCAAATAATATTTCCTTCCCGCTTCCCGAAACAATAAGTAGTGGTACGTATGTTGCCCGGATCATTGTTGGCAGCGAAGTAGTGCATAAAAAATTAATTGTTAACAGGTAAAATAAATGAATGCCTGACAGTGATCACAAATAAGATCTCTGCCAGTTATAATAACCCTACCAAATCCAATTTTATATGAAAAAACCAGTAATCCTGCTTTTGTCGGCAGTGCTTGTAACAGTTGTTGCCAGTTATATTTTTCTTAATAGCCAGAAATTAAGTACGAAACACGGTAAGGAAGATCTACAGAAAGAGAATAATGAAGAAGAGAATGAACTCCAAAGTGGGGCGGCCAGACAACTAAACGGCTGGTTCCAGGCAAAGGGGTATCCTAATCCCGAAAATATTAGTGCCAAATACCAAAAAGCCTGGAAGGAATATGAAGAAATAAAAAAGAAATCCCAGACACATGTTGCCACCAGGCTTACAAGTGCCAGTAACTGGACATCATTAGGGTATTGTACAAACGGTGGTACCAGGATTGGCGGCAGGGTAGTCTGCATGGCTATCGATCCAAATAATACCAATAATTTATGGGTTGGTTCAGCCAGTGGTGGTATATGGAGGTCTACGAATGCTGGTACAAGCTGGACAGCTGTTCCGACTAATTTGCCTGTGCTTGGTGTGTCTGCAATTTTAGTG
>JAKQEA010000090.1 GCA_029558715.1 Bacteroidota bacterium
TTAAATGCCTGTTTCGCTTTGAGGTAAGGAAGGCATTTCGGAAGGATTGGAGAAAATAAAGTTAAGGACTTAGACCCAAATAATGCTGTTATGAAAAGATGATGAAATCCCCGGCTGGAAAAGTCCTGAAAAGATCAGTTATCCTGCTGACTGTTGACCTTTATATCAGGAAACAGGGCCGATAAAAGCATCAGGAGCGAGGCGGTCATCATCAGGTACAGTCCGGTTTCTCTTTCAGGGCACTCCCCCGCTTTGCAGGTAGCGATCACCAAAAAATTGCGGAGCATCCAGGCACTGTTCAGCGCCACCACCAGCAGGTTAGCCCTTTTGGCCCAAAGCCTCGGTACCAGGGTGAAGACAATAAAAAAAACGATAAGTACTAAATGTATATAACCGGGCTTCCCATAATTGGTTCCGGTGGCATCTACTCCACTCACTACAATATTTTGTGATGCAATAATGACCCAAGGGGTAAAACAGGAGACGATCAGTAAGACAGCAGCCGCCAGTCCTATCCATTTCATATACTTCATATGCTTCAGTTGAAACGGGCTGCAAGATACTGAATGAAAAGCAACCTCACCCCGGTACTTTGCTCAAGCAACGAACTGGGGCAAGGATCAGTATTATAATTTCAATCCCAGCGTAATACTGAAGACACGGTGTTTATTTTTATCATCGGCACTGCTGTTGCTGCCGCTTTGCAGTTTGGCCAATCCATGGCCGTAATGAACAGATTAGTTTCAACAGTTAATAAAAAATACTCCCTGAAGAATTAACGAAGTTTACCTATATTATAAAATAATAACTGATTCACCCGATGTTGCAGTGATACAATTGCTGAAAATAATATCTGCAATAAATTCCGGGGTCTGCCATTTACTGAAGTCTGCACCAGGCATTGCTGCACGGTTTTGCAGTGTATCAATCGTAGACGGAACTATCACTACTGTTTTCACTCCCGTACCAACTGCTTCATCATTCATCATCTCTGCCAGCCGGAACAATAATGATTTGGAAAGCCCGTATGCCACCATGCCCTTACTGTTCTTCATATCCAGTCCTGCTTTTGAACCAATCAGGAAAATACGGCCCCTGCCTTGCTTCAGCATTTGAGCAAAAACAGGTCT